>NZ_JBJDQT010000007.1:0-124640 GCF_044903565.1 Streptomyces sp. NPDC004065
CAACGTGCTCTACGCCATCCTGCGCGACCGCCGGCCCTACCAGGACCGACCACAACTCAACCTCGTGGCTTGACTTCAGCATTAGGCAGCGGCCTCCTCGCCGTGCGCGGCCGCGCGTGCCGGCCGGGCCGGTGCGGTCTCGTCCCGGCCGGCGGCGCGGCCGGCCGCGGTCCGCTCCGCCGCCGCCCGGGCGACCGCCTGGACGATCGACACATAGGCGCCGCAGCGGCAGAGGTTGCCGCTCATCCGCTCCCGGATCTCCTCGGGGCCGAGGGGCGGCGGTCCCGCCTCCGGGCGTACGTCGTCGGTGGCGGCGCTCGGCCAGCCCGCCGCGTGCTCCTCGATGACGGCGACGGCCGAACAGATCTGCCCCGGCGTGCAGTAGCCGCACTGGTAGCCGTCGAGGTCGAGGAACGCCTGCTGCACCGGGTGGAGCCGGCCGCCCTCGGCCAGGCCCTCGACGGTGGTGATCTCGCGGTCCTCGGCGGCCACCGCGAGCTGCAGGCAGGACACGGTACGGCGGCCGTCCACCAGCACCGTGCAGGCGCCGCACTGTCCCTGGTCGCAGCCCTTCTTGGTGCCGGTCATGTCGAGGCGCTCGCGCAGCGCGTCGAGCAGCGTGGTGCGGTGGTCGACGGACAGCGTGTGCTTCTCGCCGTTGATGTTCAAGGTGACGGCGCTGGACGTCGATGGGTCCATGATCAGCTTCTTTCGGGTAACCGGGACACGCCGGATTCGAAGGAGGGCATCGGAGATGCGGACGTCAAAAGTCGGACATCGAAGGAGCGGACACCGAAAAGGCAGGTGCCGATGAGGCGGGCATCGGACGAGCAGGCGTCTGAGAAGCAGGCGTCTGCGGAACAGGGGGTACGACAGGGGGGTACGGACAGGGAGCCGTTGCGGGCATGTGCACGAGGAAGCAGGCCGACGTGCGAAAAGGCGCCGGTCACCGCTATGGTGGGAGCCAACCGGACAGCTGTCCGTTCTCAGAAAGCTACCGGACAGCTGTCCGCTTAGCAAGAGCGGGCTCGGTGGCGCGCCGCCAGGAGGACGAGTGCAGCACAAGAAGGACGCCGAACCCCCTCTGCGCTCGGACGCCCAGCGCAACCGCGAGCGCATCCTGCACGTGGCGGTGGCCGAGCTGACCCGCTCCGCCGACACCCCGCTGAGCGTGATCGCCAAGAAGGCGGGCGTCGGCCAGGGCACCCTCTACCGCAACTTCCCCAGTCGCGAGGCCCTGGTCCTGGAGATCTACCGGCACGAGATGCAGCAGGTCGCCGACAGCGCGGCCCAGCTGCTGGCCTGCCGGGAACCCGACACGGCGCTGCGCGAGTGGATGGACCACCTGGCCCGGTTCGCCATGACCAAGGCCGGTCTGGCGGAGGCGATCCGGCAGGCCACCAGCGCTCCGGGCAGCCCGGCGAAGCCGCAGCACGGCGCGATCACCTCCGCCGCCGAACTCCTGCTGCGCGCCAACGAGGAGGCCGGCACCATCCGTCCGGGCGTGACCGCGGACGACTTCGTCCTCGCCATCTCGGGTCTGTGGCAGCTGGACCCGCTGGGCGACTGGCAGGAGCGCGCGAACAGGCTGCTGGATCTGGTCATGGACGGGCTGCGCGCCGGAGCCCGGGGACGCGCCGCCGAGTAGGGTTGCCCCGGCACGTCGCCGAACGGACGATCGAACGATCGAGGGGGCAGGCATGGCGGAGGCGTTGGTGCTCGGCGGTGGCGGTGTCGGAGGCATCGCGTGGCTGACGGGGCTGCTGGCGGGACTCGCGGACGCGGGACAGGACGTGACCGGCGCCGATGTGATCGTGGGCACCTCCGCGGGGTCAGCCGTCGCGGCCCAGCTGGGCAGCGGGCTGAGCCTGGAGGAGCTGTACGCCCGGCAGGTCGAGCCCGCGCTGCAGGCAGACGAGATCATGGCCGAGATGGACCTGGAGGCCTTCGCCGCGGAGCTCGGCACGGTGCTGGGAAGCGGGGCCACCGGTCCCGAAGTACGCCGAGCCGTGGGGAAGCTGGCCCTTTCGGCCGCGACCGTGTCCGAGCCGGAGCGGCGCGCGGTGATCGAGTCGCGGCTGCCGGCGCACGACTGGCCGGCACGGGCGCTGAGGATCGTGGCGGTGGACGCCGGGACCGGGGAGCCCCGGGTGTTCGGCAACGACTCGGGCGTGAGCCTGGTCGACGCGGTGGCGGCGAGCTGCGCCGTTCCCGGCGTCTGGCCGCCCGTGTCGATCGAGGGACGCCGCTACGTCGACGGCGGCGTCCGCTCCGCGGCCAACGCCGACTACGCGGACGGCGCCTCGCGCGTGCTGGTGATCGTGCCGATGGGGGCCGCCGAGCCGTTCCCGAGCGACGCGCCGCTGGAGCGGTGCGTGGCGGACCTGCGGGCGCGGGGCGCCGAGGTCGCGGTGATCGAGCCCGACGAGGCGTCGAGGGCCGCCGTGGGCGCCAACCCCCTGGACCCTGCCACGCGCCGCCCGGCCGCCGAGGCGGGCCGGGCGCAGGGGCGCGCGACGGCCGTCCGCTGGACGCGCGGGTGAGCGGCGCCGCCCGGACGGCGCGGCGGCCGGGACCGCGCGCGGGAGGCTAGTCGCTCCTTGTGTAGGTGAGGCGGACGACCTGGCCGGGCGGGAGGCCGTCCCGGACCTCCTTGCCGTTGACCACGAGCCGGACCGCGCCCGCGTTCCCGAGGATCAGGTCGACCTTCGTCCTGTCCGTGAACGTCTTCCGCTCGCCCGGGGAGAGGACGCCCTCGAAGAGCACCTGTCCGCCGGAGCCCTTGGCCGAGATCCAGCTGCCTTCCTCCTTGCCGCTGATCACTACCGTGACCTGGTTCGCGGGCGCCGCCGCCGCGCCGTTTCCGGCGGAAGGGCTCGAAGCCGGGTTCGCCTTCGGGTCCGACTTCGGGCTCGAGTTCGGGTTCGGGTTCAGGTTCGGCGAGGAGGCGTGCCCGGACTGCGACGCGGCCGCGGAGGGTGTTCCCTGGCCGTCCCGGTGGTGGGTGAGGTAATAGGTGCCGCCGGCGAGCGCGGCCACCACGACGGCGGCCGCCGGCACCACGGCGATCATCCGCGTGCGAGGGCGCCGGGCCGGACCGCCGGATGCGCCGCCGGCCCCGCGCGGGCCCTCGCCGTCCCCGGCGGCACCGGCGGCATCGGCGGGGACAGGGGCCGCGGGCGGACCCGACGCGGCGGCCGACGCGGGAGCAGGGGCAGCGGGCGGAGCGGGGGCGGGGAGGGGGACGGTCGGTCCCGGTGTCCCGGGGGCAACCGGGACGGGTTCCGTCCGGGCCGGGTCCGGCATGAGCAGGTCGAGGAGCTCCCCGGGCGCGGGCCGGTCGCCGGGGTTCTTCGACAGGCAGGCGGCGACCAGGGAGCGCAGGTTGTCCGGCACCGCGGAGAGGTCAGCCGGTTCGTGCACCGTCCGGTACATCACCCCCATGGGGGTGCCGGCGCCGAACGCGCTGCCGCCCGCCGCCGCGACGAGGACGGCGCCGAGCGCGAACACGTCGGCGGCGCCGTCCACTTCGAGGCCCTGCGCCTGTTCGGGCGCCAGGTAGCCGGGCGTGCCGAAGGCCGTCCCGGTGGTGGTCAGCCGGGTGGACTCCATGGCCCGCGCGATGCCGAAGTCGAGGACCCTGGGGCCGTCCGCGGCCATGATGACGTTCCCCGGCTTCAGGTCCCGGTGCACGAGACCGCAGGCGTGCACGGCCTGGAGCGCCTCGGCCAGGGCGGCGCCCAGCAGCCTCAGCCGGCTCTCGTCCATCGGCCCCTGCTCCGCGAGCAGTTCGGACAGAGTGGGGCCCGGCACGTACGCGGTGGCCAGCCAGGGCGCTTCCGCGTCCGGGTCGGCGTCCACCACCGGAGCCGTGTGGAATCCGCCGACGGCCCGGGCGGCCTCGACCTCGGCGCGGAACCGCTCGCGGAACCTGCGGTCGGCGGCCAGCTCAGGGCGCGCGACCTTGACCGCCACGGCCCGGCCGCCGCGCGAACGCGCCAGGTAGACCGTCCCCATGCCGCCCGCGCCCAGGACCCGCTCAATGGTGTAGACACCGATCCGCCGTGGCAGGTCCGCGTCGTTTCCCATCCGCTGCACGCCTCCCCCTTGTGACACCGTGCCTCAGTATGGCCTTGCCGGGGCCCCTGTTCACCCGGCTTCAGGAGCACGGGAGTTCGTACGGGAGTTCCTCGGCGGAGCGGTTTCCCCCCGGGTGCCCGGGACCCCGTCACCGTGCGACTTCCGCCCAGACCACTTTGCCGGTGTCCGTCCAGCGCACCCCCCACCGGGTGGTGAGCCCGTGCACGACGTACAGGCCGCGACCGTCGTCGTCCAGGAGACCGCCCCGCCTCAGACGTGGCCTGCCGTCACCGGAGTCGCCCACCTCGCACAGCAGCCCGCGTCCGGCCCTGACCAGCCGTACCGTGATGGGCCCGGCGGCGAAGCGCGCCGCGTTCGTGACCAGCTCGCTGACCAGCAGCGTCACATCGTCCCGCGTGGCGTCCGCGATGCGCCATCGCCGCAGCAGCGGGGAGACCTGCGCGCGGGCACGGGCGGGCGCGTCGGCGCGGGCGGGCAGCCGCCAGCTCGCGGTGTCGCCCTTGCGGCAGCCGATCAGGCGAGCGAGCAGCAGGGTCACGTCGTCGCGCCGGCGCGCCGGCGCCAGCGCCGCGACGACACGCCGCGCGGCCTGCTGGAGGGCGTCCCAGGGGTGCACGGCGGCCACTGTCTCCACCAGCCTGCCGATGCCCTCGTCGATCGGCGTGGCCGGGTCCTCCACCAGGCCGTCGGTGTAGAGGGCGAGCAGGGAGCCCGGGGGCGCGTCGAACGCATGCACGTCGAAGGGTTCCCGCAGCGCGAACTCCGCCCCGAGCCCGGGGTGCGGGTGGATCGCGAGCGGGTGCGCGTGCCCGTCGGGGCCCACCAGGACCGGAGGGAGGTGGCCGGCGCTGGACAGCGTCACCTGGTGGCGGACCGGGTCGTAGAGGGCGATGCAGCAGGTCGACCCCAGGGCGCTGTACCCGGCCGCCAGCCCGGACTCCGCGTCGTCCAGCAGGCTCACGGTCGCGTCCAGGTGCTCCAGCACCTCGTCCGGCGCCAGCCCCGCCGACAGCAGGGCCCGGGCCTCCATGCTCAGCTGGCCCATGGTGGCCGCGGCCCCCAGGCCGTGCCCGACGACGTCGCCGACCACCAGCGCGGTACGGCCGTCCGCCAGGGGAAAGCTGTTCACCCAGTCCCCGCCGACGCCCGCGCTGTCCGGGGTGGTGGGCTGGTACACGCTGGCGATCTCGATGGTGCTGCCGCCCGTCCGGGGCAGCAGCCTGCGCTGCAGGGCCAGCACCTGCGTGTGCTCGCGCTGGTGCCGGCGGGCCAGGTCGACGTGGTGGGCCGTCCTGGCCACCAGCTCCTGCAGGTCGAGCAGTTCGCTGTCGCGGAAGGGGATGTCCGCCCGCCGCCAGACCTCCACCACGCCGAGCACGACGGGCGGCGTGCCTTCCAGGACCAGCGGTACGCACGCCACCCCCGCCGACCGGTCGCCCGGTACCAGCGGTACCAGGGCGCGCACCACTCGCGGACTGCCGAGCACCCGCTCGAGGGCCTCCCGGTCCGGTATGACGATGATCTGCGGGGCGTCGTCCCGCCGTATCGCCCGCGCCAGCAGGCGGCTCGCGTCGCCGGGAAGGTCCTCCCCGGGAGTCACATAGCCGTCGGGCCACGCGCGGTCCGGCACCAGGGCCGCCCGCCGCAGCCGGATGCGGCCCTGCGGCTGCCCCGTGACTCCCTCGCCCGTCCACACGGCGAAGTCGAGGTCGACCGCGGCGACCTCGCCCCAGGCCAGCAGGGACTCCGCCAGCGACTGCGCGGTCTCGCCGATGTCCAGCGAGGTGCCGATCGCGGTCTCGGCGGCGTACAGGTGCAGCCTCTTGGCCATGGCGATCAGGGAGACGGTCAGACCGTCGTCGGGCGCCGCGGCGGGCAGGATGCTCAGGGAGACGACCAGTTCCGACCCGTCCGCGCGCCGCAGCCGCTGGATGCGGGCGACGTGCGCCTCGCCGGTGTCGAGGACCTGCCGCAGGCGCCGGGTGACCGTGGGTACGTCACCGGGGGGCAGGAGATCGACGAAGGGGCTGCCGGCCGCTGCGTCCACACCCGCGAAGACGGGGGCGTCGAGATTGCAGCGGGTGACGCTCAGGTCCCGGTCCAGGTTGACCACGCCGAGAATCCGGTCCTGCCGGCCGGCCGCCGGTTCGTCGGCCAGGTCCCGGCCGATCGTGCGGGCCCCGGGCACCTCGGCGCCCCCGCCGGCCACCGCCCCGCCGCGCGCGGCGTAGCGCCCCAAGGCGCTGCTGACCAGGTCGAAGGGCGACGACGGTGAGGCAGAGGGTGTGGAGTCCATGCGGCTCTCTCGGCAATCCGCGGCGCGGTGCCGGGGCCGTGCTCCTGTTGCGACGGGCCCCGGGAACCCTGACCGCTCACCTCATTCAATAACACCGGCGGGCGCTTCGCCCAGAGCCGGCGGACGGCCTCCGGGCCCCGCCCGCCGCGCATCTCCCGCGCATCCCGACCGGGGGCGGGCGGGCCGTGGGCAGGGCTGGGACCCCTAGCTCCGGCCCCGGCCCCGATCCCCGGTGCCGGCCCAAGGACCGGAGCCGGGGGCCGGGCGCGACCTGGAGGGGGCCGGGCGCGACCGGGAGGGGACCGGAGGGGCGGGCGGGACCCGGGACGGACGGGCGGGACCTGGGAGGGACGGGCGGGAGGGGGCCGGAGAGGCAGGCGGAGCGGCCGGTGCCCGGCGCTGTGGTTCCGCCACCCGCGGGCCGGCCCCGCCGCCCGTGTCAGCCGAGGAAGCTGAGGCGGACCTGGCGGTGGGGATTGTCCTTGTTCGTGTCCACCAGGCACACCGACTGCCAGGTGCCCAGTTCCAGCCGGCCGCCCAGCACCGGAACGGTGGCGTGCGGCGGGACCAGCGCGGGCAGGACGTGGTCGCGGCCGTGGCCCGGGCTGCCGTGCCGGTGCTGCCAGCGGTCGTCCGCGGGCAGCAGGGTGTGCAGCGCGGCGAGGAGGTCGTCGTCGCTTCCCGCGCCCGTCTCGATGATCGCGACGCCGGCCGTCGCGTGCGGCACGAACACGTTGAGCAGGCCGTCGCGGCCGTCCGCGGTCTCGCGCAGGAAGGTCTCGCATTCGCGGGTGAGGTCGACGACCGTCTCGCGGGAGCCGGAGGCCACGTTCAGCACTCGGGTGGTGAAGGCATGTGACATACCCCCATCCTCCTCGATCGCGGGGGAAGATCCGGGCCCTGGGCGCGGTTGTCCAGGCGTGAACAGGACGCGCGAGGTCGACGTGGTCGTCATCGGCGCCGGGCAGGCGGGGCTGTCCAGCGCCTACCATCTGCGGCGCACCGGTTTCGAGCCGGACCGCGACTTCGTGGTGCTCGACCACTCCCCCGCACCGGGCGGCGCCTGGCAGTTCCGGTGGCCGTCACTGACGTACGGCAGGGTGCACGGGATGCACTCGCTGCCCGGCATGGAACTCGACGACGCCGATCCGGCCCGTCCCTCCGCGGAGGTCATCGGCGAGTACTTCGCCGCCTACGAGCGGGTCTTCGGCCTCCGGGTGCGGCGCCCGGTGCACGTGCGGACGGTGCGGGAGGGCACCGGCGGGCGGCTGCTCGTGCAGACCCCCGACGAGGTGTGGTCGACGCGGGCGCTGATCAACGCCACCGGCACCTGGGACCGGCCGTTCTGGCCGCGCTACCCGGGGCAGGAGACCTTCCGTGGACGGCAGTTGCACACCGCGCAGTACGCGGGGCCCGAGGAGTTCGCCGGCAAGCGGGTGGTCGTGGTGGGCGGCGGCGCGTCCGGCACCCAGCATCTGCTGGAACTCGCCCCCCGCGCGGCGGCCACCACCTGGGTCACCCGGCGGCCGCCGGTCTTCCGCGAGGGGCCGTTCGACGAGAACCTGGGCCGCGCGGCGGTCGCCCTGGTCGAGGAGCGGGTACGGCGCGGACTGCCGCCCCGGAGCGTCGTCTCCGTCACCGGGCTGCCGCTGAACGACGCCGTCCGGCAGGGGCTGCGCGACGGAGTCCTGGACCGGCGGCCCATGTTCGACCGGATCACCCCCGACGGCGTGGCATGGCGGGACGGGCGGCAGGTGGCCGCCGATGTCATCCTCTGGGCCACCGGGTTCCGGGCCGCGCTCGACCACCTGGCGCCGCTGCGGCTGCGGGAACCCGGCGGCGGCATCCGCGTGGAGGGCACCCGGGCGGTGGCCGACCCGCGGGTCCATCTGGTCGGCTACGGGCCGTCGGCGAGCACGGTCGGCGCCAACCGGGCCGGGCGCGCGGCCGTCCGCGACGTCCGGCGGCTGCTGGGCGAGGTCCCGCCCGCCCACTCACCGGCCGCCGCCTGAGACCGCTGCCCGCCTCCGCGTGAGACCGCTGCCCGCCTCCCCGTGAGACCGCTGTCCGCCTCCCCGTGAGGCCACTGTCCGCCGCCGTCCGAGGCCGCGGCCCGCCGCGCGAGCCCGCAGCCGTGTGAGATCGGGTCCCGCCGCCCGGGACCGCCGCCGTGGACCGCCGCCCGCCCCCGTGGACCGCCGCCCGCCGGTGCCGTCGCGTCCGGTCGCTCACTTGGCGGAGGGCTGGGAGCTGTGGGTGCGGTGCCAGGCGTTGAACTCGGCCACATTGCGCTGGTGCTCGGCGTAGTCGGCGGTGAAGCGGGTGTCGCCCGGCTTGACCGTGACGAAGTAGAGCCAGTCGCCCGGGGCCGGGTGGGTGGCGGCGCGCAGCGCGTCCTGGCCGGGGTTGTCGACGGGTGTCGGCGGCAGTCCCATGCGCTGGTAGGAGTTGTAGGGGCTGTCCAGCCGGGTGTCCTCGGCGGTGGTGCGGACGGTGGAGCGGTTGAGGGCGTAGTTGAGGGTGGAGTCCATCTGCAGCGGCATGCCGTGCTCCAGCCGGTTGAACACGACCCGGGCCACCTTCGGCATGTCGGCCTTGGTGGCGGACTCCGCCTGCACGATGCTCGCGATGGTCACCGCCTGGTACGGGTTGAGGGCGTCGTGCTGGGCGCCGGCGGCGACGGGGGTCGCGTCGAACTTCTTCATGGCGGTGGCCACCATGCGGGCGAGCAGCGACTGGGGGGTCGTCCGGTCGTCGATGGGGTACGCCGCGGGGTACAGGTAGCCCTCAGGGTTGCCCTCCGCGGCGTCCGGGAGTTTCAGGCCGCTCTTGGTGACCGACAGCTTGGTGGTGCCGGCGGGCAGGGCGAGCGCCTTGTCGACGGCGGCGTACACCTGGGTCGCCCGCCAGCCCTCTTGGATCACCAGGGTGCGGGGACGCGCGGGGGGCCGTGGCCGGTCGTCGTGGTGCTGGGTGAGCAGCGGCACCGCCACGGCGGCGCCGGCCAGCACGGCCCCGGACACGACGAGGGCCAGCCGGCCCCGGTGCGTCAGTCGGATCGATTTCCGTGACGGAGTGTTCCTCTGCATGCGGGCACGGTAACCCGCACAGCCGGACAAACCCGGCATATCTTCAGCTTGTCGGCTCCAGTTGGGCGTCCCGGCGCACCAGTGCCGCGTAACGCCCGTCGAGTTCGAGCAGTTCCGGGTGTGTGCCGCGTTCGGCCACCCGGCCCGCGTCGAGCACCACGATCTGGTCCGCGCCGCGCACGGTGGACAGGCGGTGCGCGATGGTGAGGGTGGTCCGGTTGGCCGACAGGGCGTCGATGGCCTTCTGCACCGCGGCCTCCGTACGGGTGTCCAGGGCGCTGGTGGCCTCGTCGAGGATGAGGACCGGCGGGTCGCGCAGAATGGTGCGGGCGATGGCCAGGCGCTGCTTCTCGCCGCCCGAGAACCGGTGGCCGCGCTCGCCGACGACCGTGTCGTAGCCGTCGGGCAGCGCCGCGATGTGCTCGTGTATCTGGGCCGCCTCGGCGGCCGCCCGCAGCTCGTCGTCCGTGGCGTCGGGCTTGGCGAAGCGCAGGTTCTCGGCCACCGAGGCGTGGAAGAGGTACGTCTCCTGCGAGACGACGCCGACGGCGCGGGCCAGGGTGTCGAAGTCGAGGTCGCGCACGTCCACTCCGTCGAGGGTGACCCGGCCGCCGGTGACGTCGTACAGCCGGGGAACCAGGTAGCCGAGCGTGGACTTGCCGGCGCCGGTGGGGCCGACGATCGCCAGGCTGCTGCCCGCGGGGACGGTGATGTCGATGCCGTCGAGGATCGGCCCGCTCTTGCCGTCGTAGTGGAAGGCCACGTTCTCGAAGCGGACCTCTCCCTTGACCTGGTCGAGGTGGACCGGGCGGTCGCGCTCGGTGATGTCGATCGGCAGGTCCAGGTACTCGAAGATGCGCTGGAAGAGCGCGAGCGAGGTCTGGATCTGGACGCCGGTGGCCAGCAGGCTCACGGTCGGCCGGAACAGTCCCTGCTGGAGCGAGACGAAGGCGACGAGCGTGCCGATGGACACCTCCGGTCCGCCGAATCGCAGGGCGATGCCCGCCGTCCAGTAGATGACCGCGGGCATGGCTGCCATCACGACGGTGATGACGGCCATGCGCCAGCGCCCGGCCATGTTCGACCTCACCTCCAGGCCGACCAGACGTTCCGACTCCGCGGCGAAGGAGGACGTCAGGGAGTCCGAGCGGCCCATGGTCCGGCCGAGCAGGATGCCGCTGACCGAGAGGGACTCGGTGACCGTGGCGGCCATCGCGGCCATCTGCTTCTGCCGCTGGGTGGTGATCTTCTTGCGCTCGTTGCCGACGCGGCGGCTGATCCACACGAAGACGGGGAGCAGCAGCAGCGAGACCACGGTCAGCCGCCAGTCGAGGGCGACCATGGCGACGACCGTGGCGACCACGCTGGTGAGGTTGGAGACCAGCGAGGTGGCCGTGGAGGTGACGGTGGCCTGCATGCCGCCGATGTCGTTGGCGATGCGGGACTGCACCTCGCCCGTGCGGGTGCGGGTGAAGAAGGCGAGCGACATGCGCTGCAGGCGTCCGTAGACGGCGGTGCGCAGGTCGTGCATCACACGCTGGCCCACGGTGGTGGAGATCAGGGTCTGCAGGACGCCGAAGACGCTGGTGAGGACGGCACTGAGGATCATGCCGGCGGCCAGCAGGCTCAGCAGGCCGGTGCGGCCCTGCGGGATCGCCACGTCGAGGATCTCCCTGAGGAGGAAGGGCGTGGCGACGGAGACCAGGGAGGCGGCGCCGACCAGCAGGCCGACGACCGCGAGACGGCCCCGGTAGGGCCGGAAGAGTCCGAGGATGCGGCGCACCTGCCGGGGTTGTTCCCCGGCGTCGGCGGGCGGGGTCCAGGAGGGCTGGTGGTCGGGATGCATGGGCTCCTACGGGAAGGGGCGGGCGCCGGCCCGGTGCGGGCGGCCGGCGGCGACTGTCGGATCCTAGCTCATTGTTACCTATACTCACAATGAACGGGGTCCTGATATTGTTCCCGCATGACCACCCCCGATCCCGACGGCCTCCTCGCCGAGCAGCTGCTGCGGCTCACCCGCCGGGTGCACCGCATCCAGAAGCGTCATCTCCAGGAGCACGCCCTCGGCATCACACCGGCCCAGTCCCGGCTGCTGCGCACCCTGGCGCACTTCGGCGAGCCGCCGCGGATGGCGGATCTCGCCGAGTCGCTGGAGGTGGTGCCCCGCGCGGTGACCACGCTCGTGGACGGCCTGGAGGCGAGCGGCAAGGTGCGCCGCGTCCCCGATCCGGCCAACCGGAGGGTGATCCGCATCGAACTCACCGACGACGGGCGCGCCGCCCTGCGCGTGCTGCACGGCGCGCGCCGGGCCGCCGCGGAGGAGATCCTGGCGCCGCTGAGCGAGGAACAGCGCGAGACGCTCGGCGGACTGCTGGACACGCTGGTGGGCGCCGTGCCCGCACAGGGAAACCGAAAACACTGCTGACCGCCGTGTCCGCCGGGCCTGGTGGACCCGGGCCGGCCGGCGGCGCGGCGCGGGCGCCGACCAACTCCGCCGCTACGCCCTCAGATTGGCCCTGTCCCCCATCACCACGACGGGCTTGTCCCTGGGGTCGAGCGTGCGCAGCAGATACTCCATCGCCGACCCGGGAACGCTCACACAGCCCAACGTCCCGTCGCCATGGTCGAGATGCAGCCAGATGCCGCCGCCCTTCGACTGCCCCTGCGGCCGGGTCGGGTCGTCGGGACGGGTGCCCCGGAGCCGGTTGTAGTCGATGGCGATCACGTAGTCGAAGTCGTGCCAGTGCGCCTCCTCCCAGTAGAACGGTGAGAGGAACGCGTCCTCGTCCTGGGTGTACGGGAGCCTGGACCCGGGATCCTCCAGCAGTCCGCCGGCGTCCGAGAGGGTGAACACCCCCACGGGTGTCCGCTCGTCGCCCTCGTGGTGGTCGGTGGTCCAGCCCCGCTTGCCGTTGTGGGCCGGCCAACTGCCCTTCTTCTGCCAGCTTTCACCTCGCTTCTCGTACAGCACGAGCGTGGAGTCGGGGGAGTCCTCGCGGTCGCCGTAGACCGCCACGACCTGGCGGGTGCCCGCCGGCACCTTCCGCCACAGCCGCTCTCCGACCCCGGGGACCCGGGGCGGCGCCACCGGGACGCTGGGCCGCGCGGTCCCGGAGGGACCACCTGGTCTGGGCACCTCACCGTGGTGAGCCTGTGTCCGCGGGCTGCCGCATCCGGCCAGCGCCGTCGCCATGAAACAGGCCGCCGCAGCGGCCATCGCACGTTTACTACCGCCACTTCGCATGTCCTCATGGTGGCCAGCACATCCCTGACGATCTACTCGAGATTGGTCCACATGGCCTTATCTCAGCCTTTTCGGGGCGTGTCGCCGTGCATTGACGGCGCGAAAGCCCCTGTGGCCGGCCCCTCCCCCGGCAGGGGAAAACCGCTTGCTTTCCACCACGCTGCGACGCGACCCTGTCACGGCTTGTCGCCGCCCGCCGCGGCCCCTCCCCCTGCCACGAGCCCCCCTGGAACGTCATGCAGATTCACGGCCTCCCGTATCCCGACCCGGGCGTGCCCGACGCACGCTCAGGTCCCCGGCTCCTGTGGTGGCTGGGACGGAACCAGCTGGACGGTCAGCTCAAGGCACTGGCCTGGGGACTGCTGCACTTCGCCGCCGTGTCCGCGCTGCCCTTCTGCGTCGGACTGGCCGTCCAGGCGGTCGTCGAGCGCTCCGGCGCACACCTCGCCACCGCCGGCGCGCTGCTGGCGCTGACCTGCGCCGGCATCGCCCTCGGCAGCACCTTCCTGCACCGCGCCGCGGTCACCAACTGGATCACCGCGGCCGCCCGCGTCCAGCAGTTGCTGGCCCGCAGGGCCGCCGAGTTGGGCTCCGCGCTCACCCGGCGGGTGGCCGCCGGCGAGGTGGTGGCCGTCTCCACCGGCGACGTGGAGCGGATCGGCTGGTTCGTCGAGGCGGTCTCCCGGTTCACCGCGGCGGCGCTCACCGTCGTGCTGGTCTGCGTCGCCCTGCTGCTGTACCAGCCGGAGCTCGGCGTGCTCGTCGCCGCCGGCGTCCCCGCGGTGGCGCTCGCGGTGCTGCCACTGCTGCCGCACGCGACCCGCCGGGCCGACGTCCAGCGGGAGAAGGCGGGCCGCGCCACCGAACTGGCCTCCGACACCGTGGCCGGACTGCGGGTGCTGCGCGGCATCGGCGGCGAGGAGCTGTTCCTCGACCGCTACCGCCGCGCCTCCCAGGACGTGCGGCAGGCCGCCGTCCGCAGCGCCCGCATGTGGTCCCTGATCTCCGCCGTCCAGGTACTGCTGCCGGGCCTGCTGCTGGTCGCGGTCGTCTGGTACGGCGTGCGCCTGGCCCTCGAGGGACGCGTCACCGTGGGCGAACTGGTCACCGTCTACAGCTCCGTCATGGTCCTCACCTACCCGCTGCGGCACTTCGAGGAGATCGCCATGGCGTACTCCTTCTCGCGCCCGTCCGCGAAACGTGCCGCCCGGGTGCTGTCGCTGGAACGCCCTACGGCCACCACCGGCGTCCGCGCGGCGAGGACCCCGTCCGGTGACCTGTACGACCCGGCGACCGGTCTGCTGGCGCCCGCCGGGCTGCTGACCGCCGTGGTGTGCGGCGACCCGGACGCGGCGGGCCGGCTGGCCGAACGGCTCGGCGGGCACCCCGCCGAACCGGGCCCGTCGGTCCTGCTGGGCGGCGTACCGCTCGACGAACTCCCCCTCGCCGACGCCCGGAAGGCCGTCCTGGTCCAGGACAAGGACCCGGTGCTGCTGTCCGGAACGCTGCGCGAACTGCTCGACGTGCCCGCCTCGGGGAAGGTCCGCGCGCCGGACGCGCTGGCCGCCGCGCAGTGCGGGGACGTGCTCGAGGCGCTCGCCCAGACCTCGCTCGGGGCCGGCGACCCGATGGACGCCCGGATCACCGAGCGGGGCCGGTCGCTGTCCGGCGGCCAGCGCCAGCGCCTCGCCCTGGCCCGGTCCCTGATCACCGACCCGGAGGTGCTCGTCCTCGACGAGCCGACCTCCGCGGTCGACTCGCACACCGAGGCACGCATCGCCGGCGGCCTGACGGGACTGCGCACCGGGCGCACCACCGTGGTGTTCACCTCCTCACCGCTGCTGCTGGACCACGCCCACCGGGTCCTGCTGGTGCACGACGGCACGGTCGCGGCCGTCGGTGCGCACCGTGAACTCCTGCGCACCGACGCCCGGTACCGGTCAGTGGTCACCCGGGAGACCGACGAGGAGCGCGCCCTGAGCGGCGTACCCGACGGCGGCCGGGCGGGCCACGGCCCCGCCGGCGACGTTCTGGACGGCGAGGCGGCCCTGCGGGGCACGCTGCGGGAGATCGAGGAGACGGCATGATCGGTGTGGCCCCGCCCGCCCACGACCCGGCGGCCCCGACGACGGCGAGCACCCTGCCCGTCGGCGCCCCCGCGACCGTGCGCGCCTATGTGACCGAACTGCTGCGCCGCCACCGGCGCGCCTTCCTGCTCCTGGTCGCCGTCAACACGCTCGCGGTGCTCGCCTCCATGGCGGGCCCCTGGCTGCTGGGCGATCTCGTCGCGCGGCTGTCGAGCGGGGCGCGGGAGCTGCACGCCGGCCGGACCGTCGCGCTGTTCGTGCTCGCGCTGCTCCTCCAGGCCGGCTTCGTCCACCAGGTCCGGCTGCGCGGCGCGATGCTGGGCGAGCGGATGCTGGCGGACCTGCGCGAGGACTTCCTCGTGCGCTCGGTGGGGCTGCCGCCGGGCGTGCTGGAGCGGGCGGGCACCGGCGACCTGCTCTCCCGCATCACCACCGACGTCGACCGGCTGTCCAACGCGATGCGCGAGGCCGTGCCGCAGCTGGTGATCGGGGTGGTGTGGGCGGCGCTGCTGCTCGGCGGACTGGTGGTCACCGCGCCGCCGCTGGCCGCGGCCGTGCTGCTCGCCGTGCCGGTGCTGGTGCTCGGCTGCCGCTGGTACTTCCGCCGGGCGCCGTCCGCCTACCGCTCGGAGGCGGCCGGCTACGCCGCCGTCGCCGCCGCGCTCGCCGAGACGGTCGACGCCGGACGCACCGTGGAGGCCCACCGCCTCGGCGACCGCCGGGTGGCCCTGTCGGACCGCCGGATCAAGGAGTGGACGGCCTGGGAGCGCTACACGCTGTGGCTGCGGTCGGTGCTCTTCCCCGTGGTCGACGTCACCCATGTGACCGTGCTGGGCTCCGTGCTGATGGCCGGCGGGGCGTTCGTCCTGCACGGGTGGGTGAGCATCGGCCAGCTGACGACGGGCGCGCTCATCGCCCAGATGCTCGTGGACCCGGTGGGGCTGATCCTGCGCTGGTACGACGAGCTGCAGGTGGCCCAGGTGTCGCTGGCCCGGCTGGTCGGCGTCCGCGACATCGAACCGGAGGCGGGGGACCCCGGCCTCACCCCCGCCGGGCGCGACGTCCACGCCGACCGGGTGCGCTTCGGCTACCGCGAGGGCGTCGACGTGCTGCGCCGGGTGTCGCTGCGGGTCGCGCCCGGCACCCGGCTCGCCCTGGTCGGCCCCTCCGGCGCCGGCAAGTCCACCCTGGGCCGGCTGCTCGCCGGGATCTACGCGCCCCGGCAGGGCCGGATCACCCTCGGCGGCGCCGAGCTGTCGCGGATGCCCGCCGAACGCGTCCGCTCCCACGTCGCCCTCGTCAACCAGGAGCACCACGTCTTCGTGGGCACCCTGCGCGACAACCTCCTGCTCGCCCTGCCCCACCCCCGGACCGGCTCGCCCGCGGACCCCGCGGCCGAGCCGGCGGACCCCGCGGGCGCCGTCGACGCCGTCGACGCGGAGCTGTGGGAGGCGCTGCGCGCGGTGGACGCCGACGGCTGGGCCCGCGCCCTGGAGGCCGGCCTCGGCACCGAGGTGGGCTCGGGCGGCCACGCCCTCACCCCCGCCCAGGCGCAGCAGGTCGCCCTGGCCCGCCTGGTCCTGGCCGACCCGCACACCCTGGTCCTGGACGAGGCCACCTCGCTCCTCGATCCCCGGGCGGCCCGGCACCTGGAGCGGTCCCTGGCCCGGGTCCTCGACGGCCGTACCGTCGTCGCCATCGCCCACCGGCTGCACACCGCCCACGACGCGGACGTCATCGCGGTCGTCGAGGACGGCCGGATCACCGAGATGGGCAGCCACGACGAACTGGTGACGGCGGACGGCGCCTACGCGGCGCTGTGGCGGTCCTGGCACGGGTGAGCCCGGGACGCCTGGGGCACCCGTGACCGCCGGCGACGCGGCGGTCGGATGCCCCGGCCGTGCCGTTGCGCGGTGCCGAACAGGGGTGGAAGGCTGGAATGAGGCAGCGGCTCGGGGAGCGCCCGGGAACCGTCCGGTTGGTGCCGGGTGACAGCCGTGCCCCGCGCACCGGCGGCCGCCCGCCGGCCGCGGTGAGAACGGGCCCGTCCCCACCACCTGGAGGTACCCGTGGACAGCGCCGACGGCTGGGGAGATGACGTCTACCAGCCCGATGACGACTCCGAGATCAAGGAGGACACGGGGGTCCTCGACTCGGAGGACACGCTGGAGTACGACGGTGTCGACGATCCCCTGGACCGTGGCTGGTCCCCTCCGGAGCGGCCGTGGGCGGTGGAGCACGTCGGCGTGACCGCCGCGGAGCGGCGGCGGGGCGAGTCCCTGGACCAGCGGCTCGCCGAGGAGCTGCCCGACCTCGCCGCGCCCGACGGCGACGGCATCGGTGACTGCACGGGCAGCGACGGGGAACTCCTGGACAACGAGGTCGGCGCCGCCCGCTCCGGCCGTCTGGTCGCGCCCGACGAGGGGGCGCACGAGGACGAGGAGAGCGCACTGGTCGCCAGTGACGTGGGCATCGACGGTGCCGCCGCCACCGCCGAGGAGGCAGCGATGCACGTCGTGGACGAGGACAGCCTGTAGAGCCGTCCCCGCAGGACGCCCGCCCGGGCCCCCTTCCCCGCCGCACAAGGAGCACCCATGCAGCAGGACAAGCACCCCGACTACCACCCCGTCGTCTTCCGGGACCGGGCCGCCGGCTACGCCTTCCTGACCCGGTCCACCGCCTCCAGCGAGCAGACCATCGAGTGGGACGACGGCAAGACGTACCCGGTCGTGGACGTGGAGATCTCCTCGGAGAGCCACCCCTTCTACACCGGCAAGGCCCGCACGGTGGACACCGAGGGCCGCGTCGCCCGCTTCGAGCGGCGCTACGGCGGCCAGGGTCCGGGCGGCGACGGAGCGGCCTGACCGGGTGAGCGCGCCGGCCGGACGCCTCAGATGACGTTGAGCGCCGCCGCGCAGCCCACACCGCCGAGCACCATGAACACCGGCATCAGCACCTTGAGCTCGACCCAGCTGCCCGCCCGGAACCGCATCATCTTCGGCGGGCCGACGGGGTACCAGCGCTTGCGGCCCACGGGTATCGGCCACAGGATCGGGCAGCCGGAGACCGTGAGCGCGTCCCCGATGTCGTGCACCAGCGCGCCCAGCACGATCGGCAGCCCCAGCCAGAGGTACTCCTGGCCAGGCGCCGTGAACAGCCAGTCCGAGCCGTTGCCGGGCTTGTCGAGGGTGCCGGCGAGGATCCACGCGGTCGTCGCGGCCAGCAGCCACACCAGGACGTCGCTGCTGGAGCCGCGGGCCGCCCGCCACAGCAGGCCCTCGATGGCCAGCACCATGTGCACGAAGAGGATCGCCAGGACCGCCCAGCGACCTCCGGTGATCGCGGCCACGGAGGTGCCCGCCCCGATCAGCACCGCCCACAGCCAGGTGTGCGTGAGCGTCCGGTGGCCGCCCGAACGGCGCGGGTCGCCCTGCTTGCGCGTCGCCTTGTAGACGGCGTAGGAGAGCTTGTCGACGATCTCGCACAGCCACCGCGAGACCGGTCCGAAGGCGCGCGAGATGGTGGCGGCCTTGTGGTCGAGGTCCGGTGCGAGCGCGGCGCCGGCGCAGATCAGCGCGCCGCACAGCAGCACCGGCCAGGGCATCGGGTGCCCGGCCGCCGCGGCCGCCGCTCCGACGCCCAGCCAGGCCGCGGCGCCCGACAGTGAGTGTGCTGGTCCCATCATGGCCGTTCCCCGCCCCATTCCTCGTGTGCCGCTGTCCAGTTGGCCGGTGGCTCCGATGCCGCGCCGGCGACACAGCGTAGCGGTCGTGATCTTCCGTCCGGCATCCGATTCCCGGCTCGGCGGCAAGGCCAGGCAAGATGGAGGCGTGACCCTCATCGATCAGCTGCCGCCGACCGCCGACCCCGACGCCCTGTACGAAGCCTTCGAGTCCTGGGCCCAGGAGCGCGGTCTCACCCTCTACCCGCACCAGGAGGAGGCGCTGATCGAGGTGGTCTCCGGCGCCAACGTGATCGTGTCGACGCCGACCGGCTCCGGCAAGAGCATGATCGCCGCCGGTGCGCACTTCGCCGCCCTGGCGCGGGACGAGGTCACCTTCTACACGGCTCCGATCAAGGCGCTGGTCTCGGAGAAGTTCTTCGAGCTGTGCAAGCTGTTCGGCACCGAGAACGTCGGCATGCTCACCGGTGACGCCTCCGTCAACGCCGACGCGCCCGTCATCTGCTGCACCGCCGAGGTGCTGGCGTCGATCGCCCTGCGCGACGGCAAGGACGCCGACGTCGGCCAGGTCGTGATGGACGAGTTCCACTTCTACGCGGAACCCGACCGCGGCTGGGCCTGGCAGATCCCGCTGCTGGAACTGCCGCAGGCGCAGTTCGTGCTGATGTCGGCCACGCTCGGCGACGTCTCCTTCTTCGAGAAGGACCTCACCCGCCGTACCGGCCGGCCCACCGCCGTGGTCCGTTCGGCGACGCGCCCGGTTCCGCTGTCCTACGAGTACCGCCGCACCCCACTGACCGAGACGCTCACCGACCTGCTGCAGGCCCGCCAGGCCCCCGTGTACATCGTGCACTTCACCCAGGCCCAGGCCGTGGAACGGGCCCAGGCGCTGATGAGCATCAACATGTGCTCGCGCGAGGAGAAGGAGCAGATCGCCGAGCTGATCGGCAATTTCCGCTTCACCACCAAGTTCGGCCGGAACCTGTCCCGTTACGTGCGCCACGGCATCGGCGTCCACCACGCCGGCATGCTGCCGAAGTACCGGCGTCTGGTGGAGAAGCTCGCCCAGGCCGGTCTGCTGAAGGTGATCTGCGGTACGGACACCCTCGGGGTGGGGGTCAACGTGCCCATCCGCACCGTGCTGTTCACAGCGCTCACCAAGTACGACGGCAGCCGGGTGCGCACCCTGCGGGCGCGCGAGTTCCACCAGATCGCCGGGCGCGCCGGCCGCGCGGGCTACGACACGGAGGGCTTCGTCGTCGCGCAGGCGCCCGAGCACGTCATCGAGAACGAGAAGGCGCTCGCCAAGGCGGGCGACGACCCGAAGAAGCGCCGCAAGGTCGTCCGCAAGAAGGCGCCGGAGGGCTTCGTCGCCTGGTCGGACACCACCTTCGAGAAGCTCATCGCCTCCGACCCGGAGCCGCTGACGTCCCGCTTCCGCGTCACGCACACGATGCTGCTGTCGGTGATCGCCCGCCCGGGCAACGCGTTCGAGGCGATGCGGCGCCTGCTGGAGGACAACCACGAGCCGCGCAAGCAGCAGTTGCGCCACATCAGGCGGGCGATCGCCATCTACCGCTCGCTGCTGGACGGCGGCATCGTGGAGAAGCTGGACCGGCCGGACGCCGAGGGTCGCATCGTCCGGCTCACGGTCGATCTCCAGCAGGACTTCGCGCTCAACCAGCCGCTGTCCACCTTCGCGCTCGCCGCGTTCGAACTGCTCGACCCGGAGTCGCCGTCCTACGCCCTGGACATGGTCTCCGTGGTGGAGTCCACGCTGGACGACCCCCGCCAGATCCTCGTGGCCCAGCAGAACAAGGCGCGCGGCGAGGCCGTGGCCGCGATGAAGGCCGACGGTGTCGAGTACGAGGAGCGCATGGAGCGCCTCCAGGACATCACCTACCCCAAGCCCCTGGAGGAGCTGCTCTTCCACGCGTACAACACGTACCGCAAGAGCCACCCCTGGGTCGGCGACCACCCGCTGTCGCCCAAGTCCGTGATCCGCGACATGTACGAGCGCGCGCTGTCGTTCACGGAGCTGGTCTCCTTCTACGAGCTGGCCCGCACCGAGGGCATCGTGCTGCGCTACCTGGCCGGCGCCTACAAGACCCTGGAGCACACCGTCCCGGACGACCTGAAGTCCGAGGACCTCCAGGATCTGATCGCCTGGCTCGGGGAGATGGTGCGGCAGGTCGACTCCAGCCTGCTCGACGAGTGGGAGCAGCTGGCCAACCCGGAGGAGGTGACCGCCGAGGAGGCCCAGGAGCGGGCCGACCAGGTCAAGCCGGTCACCGCCAACGCGCGTGCCTTCCGCGTCCTGGTGCGCAACGCGATGTTCCGCCGTGTCGAGCTCGCCGCGCTCGACCAGGTCGGGGAACTCGGCGAGCTGGACGGCGAGACCGGCTGGGACGCCGAGGCGTGGGGCGAGGCGATGGACAAGTACTGGGAGGAGTACGACGACCTCGGCACGGGTCCCGACGCCCGCGGCCCCAAGCTGCTGGTGATCGAGGAGGAACCGCAGCACGGGCTGTGGCGTGTGCGCCAGATCTTCGACGACCCGAACGGCGACCACGACTGGGGCATCAGCGCGGAGGTCGACCTGGCCGCCTCCGACGCCGAGGGCCGCGCGGTGGTCCGGGTGACCGACGTCGGCCAGCTGTGAGCCCCGGAGACGCCCAGCCATGACGAACCCCGCCGAAAGCCTCGTCGACCTGCTCGACCTGGAGCAGATCGAGGTCGACATCTTCCGCGGCCACAGCCCGCAGGAGTCCCTGCAGCGGGTCTTCGGCGGCCAGGTCGCCGGCCAGGCGCTGGTCGCCGCGGGCCGCACCACGGACGGCGAGCGCCCGGTCCACTCGCTGCACGCGTACTTCCTGCGCCCCGGCCGTCCGGGGGTGCCGATCGTGTACCAGGTGGAGCGGGTGCGCGACGGGCGGTCCTTCACGACCCGCCGGGTCACCGCGGTGCAGCAGGGCCGCACGATCTTCAATCTGACCGCCTCCTTCCACAAGCCCGAGCAGGGGAGTTTTGAACATCAGCTGCCGCCGGCCCGGAAGGTCCCGGACCCTGGGTCGCTGCCGACGGTGACGGACGAGGTCCGGGAGCATCTGGGCGCTCTGCCGGAGCAGTTGGAGCGCATGGCGCGCCGTCAGCCCTTCGACATCCGCTATGTCGACCGGCTGCGCTGGACCGCCGACGAGGTGCGCGGCGCCGAGCCGCGCAGCGCCGTGTGGATGCGCGCGGTGGGACCGCTCGGCGACGACCCGCTCGTGCACACCTGCGCGCTGACCTACGCGAGCGACATGACGCTGCTCGACGCGGTGCGGCTCCCGGTGGAGCCGCTGTGGGGGCCGCGGGGCTTCGACATGGCGTCGCTGGACCACGCCATGTGGTTCCACCGCCCGTTCCGCGCGGACGAGTGGTTCCTGTACGACCAGGAGTCCCCGATCGCGACCGGCGGCCGCGGTCTGGCCCGCGGGCGCATCTACGACGTCGAAGGGCGCCTGCTGGTGTCGGTGGTCCAGGAGGGGTTGTTCCGCGCGGTGTGACCGGCCGCCCCCGGCACGGCCGGGTGGACCGGCGCCCGCCCGGCTGGTTCAGGCGCCTGAGCCGAAGAACCTGCCCAGCAGGCCGCGGGTCCGCGCGGGGGCGGGCGCTCCGTGCGGGCGGGAGCGGAGCCCGGAGCGGCGGGCGCGCCCGGAGCGGTGGCCGTGAGCCGAGCGGCCCGGATGCCCGGACGGGGGTTCGGCCGGGACGGGAAGCGGGCGGGGCGCGGGACGCAGGGTCCGCGCCTCGCGCATCGCGCGGGCCAGGTCGGCGCGGAGCCGGGCCGTCTCGTCGGCGTCCTGCGCCGTCGTGATCCGCTCGAGGACGCGGGCGGCGGGTGAATCCGGTGCGGCCTGTGCGGGCGGACGCGGACGAAGCCGGTGGAGCTGGGCGTGCTCCCAGGGGTCCGCGGCGATGTCCGGGAGCTGGAGCGGGTCGAGCAGCGACGCGACGGCGGCCGCCCGCTCCCACGGATCGCCGGCCAGACGCAGCAGAGCGTCCAGACGCCGTCCGCGCCAGTTGCGGGCGCGCAGGTCGAGGCCCTCGTCCAGCTGGGCCCGCGCCGTTTCGGGCAGAGGGCGCTTGAGCAGGTCCGTGTTCTTCGCGTCGGCGGCGAACTCCCTCAGTTCGCCGGCCAGGTACAGCCAGACCACGGTCCGGTAGCGGTTCAGGTAGAAGCCGGCCGGTACCAGCAGCCCGAGGCGGGCGAGCCGGGTGAACCTGGCGGTGGCCACCCCCAGCATCTGCGCCCCTGCCTTGGTGCCCGCCATCTCCACCCGGCTGCGCAGGTCTTCGGGGAAGCCCTCCAGCCCGCGCAACCGCTCGATCTCCGCGCGGGCGACCCGCCGGACTCCTCCCCCTCCCCCTCCGCCTTCGCCTCCCCTTTCGCCTGCCCGTCCCCCTTGGCCTTCGCCGGGGACGGTGCGGACGTGGCCGAGCTGGACGGCCGTTTCGAACTCGCGCTTGCTCAGTCCCAGTTCCCGTGCCGCCCGGCTCTCGGTGAGTGCCGTCCCCGGACTCACCGCGGCCGGGCCGGCCGTGAACGTGTCCTGATGTGTGAGGGTGCCTGCGGACATGGTCTCTCCCCCGTGGAGTGCGGCTCGCGCCGGGTGCGCTCGCCTGCGAAAAACCGTAGACGCTCGCGCGACATCCGGCCCGGGCCTGTGGATAACTCCTCGGAGAGTGAAAAAAGGGCAGGTCAGAGCTCTGTGGGCGACGGCCCCTCGGGGCGGCGGGCGTCCACGTCGAGGTGCTCGCCGACCCGGTTCACGAGCAGGGTCATCTCGTAGGCGATCCGGCCTATGTCGGCCTGCGCCCCGCTGAGCACGCACAGGCAGCTGCCCGCACCGGCGGCCGTGACGAACAGCACCGCGTCGTCGAACTCGACCATCGTCTGGCGCACCCGGCCGGCCCCGAAGTGGTGCCCCGACCCCTTGGCCAGGCTGTGCAGTCCGGAGGAGACGGCGGCCAGGTGCTCCGCGTCCTCGCGCCGCAATCCCGTACTGGCACCGGTGACAAGGCCGTCGTTGGACAGGACCAGGGCGTGGCGTACGTGTTCCACCCGCTCCGTCAGGTCGTCGAGCAGCCAGCCCAGTGTCTGGTTCTGCGCCATGATGCGGTCTCCCCGTGTGACGTCTTCCCCATGCCCGGAGGGTCTCCCGCCAGCCTTCCCCACGGCCGCGGTCCGGGCAAGGAGGATGATGGCATGGCACAGAAGATGACCGATGAGGAATGGCGGGCGTTCGTCTCGGACGGCACCCGCACCGCCAAGCTGTCGACGGTACGCCCCGACGGGAGTCCGCATGTCGCACCGGTCTGGTTCCTGCTCGACGGGGACGACGTGGTGTTCAACACCGGCGCCGGCACGGTGAAGGGCCGCAACCTGGCCCAGGACGGCCGGGCGGCCCTGTGCGTGGACGACGACCGGCCGCCGTTCTCGTTCGTGGTGCTGGAGGGCCGCGCCCGGCTGTCCGAGGACCTGGACGAGGTGCGGCACTGGGCCGCCCGCATCGCAGGCCGCTACATGGGCGAGGACCGGGCCGAGGAGTTCGGCGCGCGCAACGGCGTCCCCGGTGAACTCCTGGTGCGGGTCCGGGTCGAGAAGGTGGTGGCCGTCAGGGACCTCGCCGAGTGAGCGGAGCGGCGCGCCCGCCCGGGTGGCCGCTCCCCGTCGCTCCGGTCCTTTCCCTGCCCCGGTCCTTTCCCTGCCCCGGTCCTCCCCTCGCGCCGGTCCTCCCTTCGCCCCGTCCTCCCTGGGTGCCGGCCGGTGCGTCAGCCGACGGAGTCGAGCAGCCGGGCGGTGTGCATCCGCCCGGCGTACTCGACCAGCCGGATCAGCACCTCCTTGCCCGAGTCCCGGTCCCGGGCGTCGCACGGGACCACGGGTGTCCCCGGGTCCAGGTCCAGGGCCTCCAGCACGTCGTCGGCGCGATGGGCGCGCGCGCCCGCGAAGCGGTTGACGGCCACCACGAACGGAATGCGGCGGTGCTCGAAGTAGTCGACCGCGGGGAAGCAGTCCTCCAGCCGCCGGGTGTCCGCGAGGACCACGGCGCCCAGCGCCCCTCGCGCCAGGTCGTCCCAGAGGAACCAGAACCGGTCCTGGCCCGGCGTGCCGAAGAGGTAGAGGGACAGGTCGGAGCGGATGCTGATGCGCCCGAAGTCCATGGCGACGGTGGTGACGGTCTTGTGCCCCACCCCTTCGGTGTCGTCCACCAGCCGTCCGGCCTCGCTCAGCCGCTCCTCGGTGCGCAGCGGCCGGATCTCGCTGACCGCGCCGACCAGGGTGGTCTTGCCCACGCCGAACCCGCCGGCGACGAGAATCTTCAACGCGAGGTTCGCCGTCTCGCCGGCCTGCGCGTGCGCCGTCGCGTCGGAGTGCTCGAAGACCATGGATCACTTCTCTCGAAAGGGGCGGCACGGATTCGCGCCGGTCCGGGTCCGCCGCGCACCGGTGCGCCGTTCTCGGGCAGCCCGTGCACAGGGACGCTGAGTGCGGTGTGCGGAGCGCGAAGTCAGCATGATGACAAGTACGGCACTCGTTCGGGGGATTCGACCGTTATTTCTCCGATGCGGCCTCTGGGCGTCCGTTCCATGGCCGAACCGGTGCGCAAGGGGCACACCGGTGTTCGCGGCCACACCGACAGGCCCGGTGAGGAATCATGCGGAGCATGAGCGACGACCACACGCATGTGCAGGAGTTCTTCACCGCCCGGGCCGCCGACTGGGACAGCAGGTTCCCCGACGACGGACCCGCCTACGCCGCCGCCGTCGCCGAACTCGGGCTGCGCGAGGGCGACCGTGTGCTCGACGCGGGCTGCGGCACCGGGCGGGCGCTTCCGCCGCTGCGGGCGGCCGTGGGCCGCTCCGGTGTCGTCGTGGGCGCGGATCTGACCCCGGCCATGCTGCGGGAGGCCGTGCGGGCGGGCCGGGACCGGGACGGGCTGCTGCTGCGCGCCGACGTCTCGGCGCTGCCGCTGAGGTCCGGGTCGCTGGACGCCGTGTTCGCCGCCGGGCTCATCGCCCACCTGCCCCGTCCGGCGGACGACCTGCGGGAGTTGCGCCGCGTGGTGCGGCGCGGCGGGACCCTCGCGCTGTTCCATCCGATCGGCCGGGCGGCGCTCGCGGCGCGTCAGGGACGCCGGATCACCCCGGACGACCTGCGTGCGGAGGCGAACCTCCGCCCGCTGCTGGCCGGTTCGGGGTGGCGCATGACGTCGTACGTCGACGAGGACGCCCGCTTCCTGGCGCTGGCCGTGCGAGAGGACTGACGGCGAGAGGACTGACGACGAGAGGACCCGCGCGTCCGCCTCACGGCAGGGGGCCGCCGGCCGGTTCCCCGCCCCGCCGTACCGGGCAGCCGCGGAGGCCGGGCACCGGCCAGGTCCCCAGGTCGGCCACGCGATAGCCGTTCGGGTAGCTCTTGATCTCCCAATTCTGCCGCGCGAAATGCGGCGAACGGCGCGGCGGCAGCAGGCGCACGACGCGTCCCCGGGCCCGGACCGCGCGGCGCACGAGCGTCCGGGTGAGCGGGCCGGGGGGCTCGTAGCGGAAGGCGCGCAGCAGCGGCTCGTCGAGCAGGGACAGGGTGGCGCGGCGCAGGACGGGGGCGAGGGGGCGCGGGTACCAGGAGGCCATCAGGTCGAGGGTGGCGTCGGAGACCCGCCGGGCCTGCTCGTCCCAGCCGAAGTGGGCCGCCTCGTAGGCGTCGAGGTGGGCCTCGAACTCCTCGTACGACTCGGGGATGTCCTTGATTCCCATGTGCCGGCCGAGGGTGCGGTAGTGGACGGTGGACGCGACGATCTCGTGCCGGGAGAGCCGGCGCCACCCGTAGGCGTCGATCCAGCGCCTGGGCATCACCACGAAGGTGCACAGGACGTAGCGCATCTCGTCGTCGCCGATGTCGTAGCCGCGGTGCATGTGGTTGATGCGGCGGATCGCGGTGCGGGCCTGCGGGCTGCCGAATCCGTGCTCCACGATGGTGTCGAGGAGGAGCGAGGTGTCGTCGTAGCGCTTCTGCGGGCGGTCGGTGAGTTCCGCGGTCTCGGCGAGCAGCCGGCCGATGCCCGGGACGGCGTAGGTGCGGTAGAGGGCCAGTTCGAGTGCCCTGGTGATGTCCCACGGGAACTCGTAGGCGGCCGTGAGCCGGTAGATCTCCGAGGCCTGCCGCACCGGGTCCATGCGGCGGATCCGCTCGAGCCGTTCGAACCGCTTGGCCACGTCGTCCCCCTTCTGTCGTCAGCGTTGCAACTCTACGTTGAGTGGCAGCACATGAACGCTCCGCGTCGGCAGTCAAGGGGGAAGGTGTCCGCATGTTCGGCAGACTCCGCACGTCCTTCGCCAAAGTCGCCGTCTCCGTCCGCGGGAAGGCGGACGGCGGCCGTGACCAGCGCACGCCCAACCTGTTCGAGGCCGCCGCGGCCTATGTGTCGGCCTGCGCGGAGGACGACCAGGACCGGATCGACGAGGCCGCGGCCTGGGTGTCGCCCGAGGCGCTCTCGTTCGGGGTGAACGAGCTGGCGTGCCGTGCCGTGATCGCCCTCGCCCGGGAGCGCGACGAGTCGCCGCGGGCGGTGGCGCGGGCGCTGCTGGGGCTGCCGGTGGTGTGAGGTGGTCGGCGCCGTACGGTCGTTTCGCCCCCGTCCAGGTGGAAAACTGCAGGTCCGGCCGGTCACACGAGTCGTGACAACCGCCTTCCACTCGCACTAGGGTGCGCGCCGATGGACGAACCGATGGGGAGGCACGAATGGCCGGGACGGACGAGGACGCCGTCGCCGCCGCGGACGACGCGCTCTATGTGCTCACGGCGGTGCTGCTGACGCCGGCGCAGTTCCCGAGCGTGCTGGGCGACGACTATCCGGAGGCCTGCGCGGCGCTCGGTCTGGCGCCGCTGGCCGACGGATACGGCCTGGTGCTGGGTCAGGACGGCGAGGGCGCGCGGTGGACGGTCGTGGTCGACGACGTGTCCCTGGTCGCCGTGGCGATCGCGTCCTGGGACTGCGGCATGGAGTACGACCTGTCGCCCGACGAGCGCTCGGTCGTCGCCGCCCTGCCCGGCTGGCCCCTCGCGGTCGCGGTCGCGGCGCCCGGGGTGCCCGCGCCGCACGACCCGGCCCCCGACGCGGCGGACGGGCCGCGGCTGACACCGCCGGACACCAGCGTCTGGGGGCCGGCCCAGCGCCGGCTCGGCGCGGACGAGATCGCCTTGCAGTGGGCGGTGTGGCGGGAGCAGATCGACGACTCCTCCTTCATCGCTCCGGGCGGCGGCGCCCGGTCCGGCGAGACCTCGCCGGACGGTGCGGAGCAGGCGGGCACCCCGGGTGCGTCGGGCACGTCCGCCGGACCCGGTGACGAGGCGGCCCCGAAGCACCGCGGCATCCGGCGTGTCCTGGCCGAGGCCCGCGGGTACGTGGACTCGCCGCCGCCACTGGGCAGGGTCAGGTCCTCGTTCGCGCCGGGCGACGCGCGGACGCTGCGGGCGGACGGTCCCGGCTGGTCGATGGTGGCCCGCACCGACGACATCGCCTTCGTGCTCCTGGACGAGGAGCCCGGCGAGGTCCTGCCCATCGGGCGGGGTCCGGAGCTGCCCGGCCTGCTGGAGGCGCTCGACAAGCTGGCGGTACGCCCGCTCTGAGTGCCCGGCGGCGCGTGCCGTGCTTCCAGTGAACGGGTCGTGGCCTGCGCGGCATGTTCTTCCTCCCTATGCCGGGTCCGCTCTCCATGTGGTGCCACCCCATGGATGACGCGGTGTCACCCCAGCACGATGGGGCGCTGCGGACTCCGCGGTCGTGCGGAGCCCCCGTCCCGTCCTGCCCTGGAGGCTGTCATGCGCCTGTCGCTAGGTGTCCCGCCCGTCGCCGCCGCCGTGATGGCCGCGATCGTGCTGTCGCCGTCCCCGTCCTCGGCCGCGGCCGGGGCAGAGGACGGGGACGGGGCGCACTGCGTCCACCAGGAGCGGTTGCGAGTGCCGGGCGCCGCCTTCCAGCGGACGGCCTGCCTGCCCGATCTGACGACCACCGGGCTCGCCGGGACGCCGTACACGGACACCGCGGACCAGGCGGGGCTCACCGCCCGGGACACCCACACGCCCTCCGGGGTGCCGGGCGTGCAGATCGACGGCTACTTCCCGGACTCCTCCGGCTTCAACACCACGCACGGCTGGAACCACGACGCGCAGTACGTGATCCGGCTGCCCGACCACTGGAACGGCGGACTGGTGGTCACCGGAGCGCCCGGCACGCGCAAGCAGTACGCGACGGACAAGGCGATCTCCGACCAGGTGCTGGCCCGGGGCTTCGCCTACGCCGCCACCGACAAGGGCAACAGCTCGGCCGACTTCTACCGCGACGGCACCCGGCCCGGCGACGCGGTGGCGGAGTGGAACACACGCACGACCCAGCTCACGCGCGCGGCGAAACGCGCGGTCGCCCAGCGCTACGGCCACGCCCCGCGCCGCACCTACATGACCGGCATCTCCAACGGCGGCTACCTCACGCGCTGGCAGCTGGAGCACCACCCGGAGCTGTACGACGGCGGCGTCGACTGGGAGGGCGCGTTGTGGACCGACGGCGGCCCGAGTCTGCTGACCTCGCTGCCCACGGCGGTGGCGTGGACGCTGGGGAAGGCGGGCGCGGAGGACATGTACGCGGCCGGCTTCGCGCGCGGCTCGGAGTTCCTGTGGCCGTACCACGAGCAGGCGTACTGGGGGGTGACGCAGAAGATCTACCGGGCCGAGTTCGACCCCGCCTACGACACGGCCTGCCCCGGAGCCTCGGCCGGTACCACGCCCCAGCAGATCCTGTCCCCGTGCGCGTCCGACGGGGCGTACGACCTCGCCTCGCGTCCCGCGTCCGTCCACCGGGCGGTGGACCGGGTGGCGCTGACCGGGCGGATCGGCAGGCCCCTGTTCACCCTGCACGGCGATCTGGACACGCTGCTGCCCAAGGCGGCCGACTCGGACGTCTACACCCGCATGGTCGACGCCAGGGGCCGGGGCGCACTGCACCGGTACTACATGATCCAGGGCGGTACCCACGTGGACGGGTTGTACGACACCTACCCGGACCGGCTGCGGCCGATCCTGCCCTGCTACCGGTCGGCGTTCGACGCACTGGTGGCCTGGGTGGAGCGCGGCGTCCGCCCGCCCGCGGACCGGACCGTCGGCAGGCCCGCGGGCGGGGACGTGGTCGACTCGTGCGACCTGGCCGGGAGGGCGCCCGGGCGGTCGTGACTCAGCGGCCCAGCTCCTTGCGGGTGACGCGCCGCAGCCGGCGGCGCTGGGAGGGATCCAGCGCGAGGTACGCGGCGGCCGGGACTCCCAGCACGATCAGCAGGGCGGCCCACCAGGGCAGCCAGATCAGCAGGATGAGACCGACGGCCACACCACCTGCGGCGATCTTCGCGTTCTTCGACATCTGTCGCCTCCTTCGCGGCCACTGCCGCTCTCTGCCGTGAGAACGGTCCCACGCTCGTGGCGGTTCCGGACCCCGCCCGCAGACAGCCCTGAGTCTTCCCCGAGCCGGGCCGTGCGAGCCCCTTAGGGCGTTCCCCTAGGGGATGGGGGGTCGGGGGCGGTGGTCACAATCCGTCCGGGCCCGGCCTGCCCGGCCTGCCCGGCCCGTTCAGCCCTCGGCCCCACCGGTCCGCCCGGCCCGGTGGGATCGTCAGGGAAACGCGCCGTCGCCCAGGGAGGGCAGCAGCGACTCCAGGCCGCTGGGGATGCCGCTGGGCAGACCGGTCGGCAGGCCGGAGGGCAGAGAGGTCGGCAGGGAGGTGGGAAGCCGGGTCGGCAGTCCGGTGGGAAGGCTCAGCGTGGGACCCGGCAGCCGGCTCTCGCTCGGTCCGCCCCCGGCGGGCTCCTCGCCGTCCGGTGAGTCCCGGCCGGACAAGGCCATCACCAGGATGACCGCGACCGCACCGGCCGCCGCGATCAGGGTGAGGAGGACGAAGAGCGGACTGCGCCTTGGCGGCCGGGGCGGCGCGGGCGGCCCCGGCGGGACGGGCGGAACGGCCATGGCGTCCAGGGTGGCAGCCGGACCGCCGGGCACGCGACCCGCGCGCGGATACCGACCACGGCTCAGGCCGCGGACGGCGCGCTCCTGGACCGTTTCCGGCCATGGGCGGACGGAAGCGGTCGCGGACGGACACTCACGACGCGGACGGATGCGAACCGGCGCGGACGGACACTCACGACGCGGACGGACGCGAACCGGCGCGGACGGACACACGACGATCGGGGGGCACGCGCGCGTGCCCCCCGATCGCGCGGTCGGTGTCAGCCGCGCGCGCCCAGCAGGTGGTCCATCGCGAGCTGGTCGAGCCGCTCGAAGGCCATGCCGCGCGCGGCGGCGGCCTCCACGTCGAAGTCCTCGAAGGCCGAGCGGTCGGCGAGCAGCGCCTGCACGCCGTCCGCGGCGGTGGGCTGCGCCAGCTGGTCGAGCCGGGAGGCGCGCAGGGCCTCCCGCACCTCCGGGTCGGCCCGGAAGGCGGCGGCACGCTCCTTGAGGATCAGGTAGTTGCGCATGCAGCCGGCGGCCGAGGCCCACACGCCGTCCAGGTCCTCGGTCCGCGGCGGCTTGAAGTCGAAGTGGCGCGGGCCGTCGTAGCCGGCGCTCTCCAGCAGGTCGACGAGCCAGAAGGCGGCCCGCAGGTCACCGGCGCCGAACCGCAGGTCCTGGTCGTACTTGATGCCGGACTGGCCGTTGAGGTCGATGTGGAAGAGCTTGCCCGCCCACAGCGCCTGCGCGATGCCGTGCGGGAAGTTCAGCCCGGCCATCTGCTCGTGGCCCACCTCGGGGTTCACCCCGTACAGCTCCGGGCGCTCCAGGCGCTCGATGAAGGCCAGCGCGTGCCCGACGGTGGGCAGCAGGATGTCGCCGCGGGGCTCGTTCGGCTTCGGCTCGATGGCGAAGCGGATGTCGTAGCCCTGGGAGGTGACGTACTCGCCCAGGAGGTCGAACGCCTCCTTCATGCGGTCGAGGGCGGCGCGCACGTCCTTGGCGGCGCCGGACTCGGCGCCCTCCCGGCCGCCCCACGCCACGTACGTCCTCGCGCCGAGCTCCACCGCCAGGTCGATGTTGCGGATGGTCTTGCGCAGCGCGTAGCGGCGCACGTCGCGGTCGTTGGCGGTGAACGCGCCGTCCTTGAAGACGGGGTGGGTGAAGAGGTTCGTGGTGGCCATCGGCACGGTCATGCCCGTCGCGTCGAGGGCCTGCCGGAAGCGCTTGATGTGCGACTCGCGCTCGGTGTCCGAGGCCCCGAAGGGGATCAGGTCGTCGTCGTGGAAGGTCACTCCGTGGGCGCCGAGCTCCGCCAGGCGCTGCACCGTCTCGACCGGGTCGAGGGCGCGGCGCGTGGCGTCGCCGAACGGGTCCCGTCCCTGCCAGCCGACGGTCCACAGGCCGAAGGTGAACCTGTCCTCGGGGGTGGGCTGGTAGCTCATGCCGCGGCTCCTTGCTTACGACTATTTCGTCATGGCGATTTACAAATTAGTATGCCGACGCATCCCTGGGAAGGGACAAGAGGGTCCCGACCGGGCCGAGTCCCGGGGAGTCCCACCCGGGAGACCGGGAAAGCAGCAGGTCAGAGCCCGTGAGCCGCGGAAAGAGGGAGAGCCGATGTCAGCAGCCGAGGGTCCGCTCGTCGTCGGTGTGGACTCGTCCACCCAGTCGACCAAGGTGCTCGTCGTCGACGCGGCCACGGGGCGCGTGGTGGCGAGCGGCCAGGCGCCCCACACCGTGTCGTCGGGCGAGGGCCGCGAGAGCGATCCGCGCCAGTGGTGGGACGCGCTGCGCGCGGCGCTGCGCCAGTGCGGGGACGCGGCCCACGAGGCCGCCGCGGTGTCGGTCGCGGGCCAGCAGCACGGCCTGGTCACCCTGGACGGCCGGGGGGAGCCGGTGCGCCCCGCCCTGCTGTGGAACGACGTGCGCTCGGCCCCGCAGGCCGCACGCCTGGTCGAGGAGCTGGGCGGGCCGAAGACGTGGGCGGAGCGCACGGGCAGCGTGCCGGGCGCGTCCTTCACGGTCACGAAGTGGGCGTGGCTCGCCGAGCACGAGCCGGAGGCGGCGCGCGCGACGGCGGCCGTGCGCCTGCCGCACGACTACCTCACCGGGCATCTGACGGGTCTCGGCACGACCGACCGCGGTGACGCCTCGGGCACCGGCTGGTGGGCGTCGGCCACGGAGTCCTACGACGAGGAGATCCTCGCCCATGTGGGGCTCGATCCCGCCCTGCTGCCCCGCGTCGTGCGTCCGGGAGAGGTGGCCGGCACCGTTCGCGACAGCCACGACCTGCCGTTCTCCAAGGGCACCCTGGTGGCGGCCGGCACCGGCGACAACGCCGCCGCCGCGCTCGGCCTCGGACTGCGCCCCGGCACACCCGTGCTCAGCCTGGGCACGTCGGGCACGGTGTACGCGGTGTCGGAGAACCGCCCCGCCGACCCCTCCGGCACGGTCGCCGGCTTCGCCGACGCGCGCGGCGACTGGCTGCCGCTGGCCTGCACCCTCAACTGCACACTCGCCGTCGACCGCGTCGCCGCCCTGCTCGGCCTGGACCGGGAGGCCGTCGAGCCCGGAACCACGGTCACCCTGCTGCCCTACCTGGACGGCGAGCGCACCCCCAACCTGCCGCACGCCTCCGGGCTGCTGCACGGCCTGCGCCACGACACCACGCCCGGACAGCTGCTCCAGGCCGCCTACGACGGCGCGGTGCACGCCCTGCTCGGCGCGCTGGACCTGGTCCTGGACGAGGACGCCGACCGCTCCGCTCCCCTGCTGCTGATCGGCGGCGGCGCCCGCGGCACGGCCTGGCAGCAGACGGTTCGGCGGCTCTCGGGACGGCCGGTCCAGGTGCCCCGCGCCAGGGAACTGGTCGCGCTCGGCGCAGCCGCCCAGGCGGCCGGGGTGCTGACCGGCGAGGACCCGGCCGCGGTCGCCCGCCGCTGGCGCACGGCCGACGGGCCGGTGCTGGAGTCCGTGGAGCGGGACGAGGAGACCCTCGCCCGGATCTCCGGGGTACTCTCCGACGCGGCCCCGCTGCTGGAAAGGGGTACGGCAAGCCGCTGACGCGGACCGCGGGGCGGGCGTCCGCGGACGGACCGGGATCCCGGCCCTTCGCGGAACGTCGGCCGCGAGGCACCGGCGGCCCGGAGCCCGCGGACCGCACCGGACGCCGGACGCCGAACGCCGGACACCCGCCGACGACACCACCGAGGACGACCCAGGCATGACCGCACCGCCGCACACGACCCGCCCCGCCGCATCCGGCCGCGCGCTGCCCGACACCCAGCAGGGCATGCGCCGCCGGAACCTCGCCCGGGTCATGCACACGGTCCGGGCCGAGGGTCCGCTGTCCAGAGCGGCCGTCGCCTCCCGCATAGGGCTGACCCGGGCGGCGGTGTCCACCCTCGTCGACGAGCTGATCCGCACCGGACTGCTGGAGGAGCTGGGCCCGGAGCGGCCGGGCCGGGTGGGACGTCCCGGCTCGGCGCTCGCCGTCAGCGGGCGCGGCCCGGCCGGGGTCGGTGCGGAGGTCGGCGTGGACCACCTCGCGGCCTGCGTGGTCGATCTGCGCGGAGAGGTCCGTGCCCGGGCCGTGCGTCACGGGACCAACCGGGGCCGCCGGCCCGGACCGGTGGCGCGGGACCTGACGGCACTCATACGCCAGGTGGTCGCCGAGGCCGAGCAGCAGGGCCTGTGGCCGGTCGGCCTCGCGGTCGCTGTGCCCGGTCTGATCGCACGGGACGGCCGTACGGTGGTGCGGGCGCCCAACCTCGAGTGGCAGGACACGGACCTGGGCGCGCTGCTGCCGGCCGAGCTCCCGCTGACCGTGGACAACGAGGCCAACTTCGGCGGGCTCGCGGAACTGTGGCTCGGCACCGCCACGCCCCGCGACTTCCTGCATGTGTCGGCGGAGATCGGCATCGGCGCCGCGGTCGTGGTCGACGGGAGCCTGCTGCGCGGAACGCGCGGTTTCGCGGGCGAGCTGGGACACGTGCCGGTCGAGCCCGAGGGGCCGGCGTGCCCGTGCGGCGGGCGCGGGTGCCTGGAGCAGTACGCGGGCGAGGAGGCCGTGCTCCGCGCGGCCGGACTGGAGCCGGGCGAGGACCGGGTGGGAGTCCTCGCCGCACGCGCCGCCGCGGGCGACGAGAGGGTCCGGCGCGCCCTGAGCGACGCCGGCACGGCGCTCGGCGTCGCCCTCACCGGCGCGGTCAACCTGATCGATCCCGAGGCCGTCGTGCTGGGCGGCGCGCTGGCCGGACTCGCACCCTGGCTCCTTCCCTCGCTGGAGGCCGAGCTGGCGCGGCGGACCGCCGGACCCGCCTGCCCCGTCTCCGTCTCGGGGCTGGGCCCGCAGGGCCCGCTGCTGGGTGCCGCCCACGCCGTGGTGCGGGGCGTCCTGGACGACCCGGCGGCGGTGGCCGAGCGCGCCTGACATCCGGGCCGCGCCGGCTTCGGACGCTTCGGCTCCGGCGTCGGGGCTCGGCGTCGGCTCCGGCGTCGGCCTCGGCATCAGCTTCGGCCTTGACGTCGGCGTCGGCCACGCAGCGTCGGCCTCGGCATCCGCTTCGGCCTTGACGTCGGCGTCGGCCACGCAGCGTCGGCCTCGGCATCCGCTTCGGCCTTGACGTCTGCGTCGGCCACGCAGCGTCGGCCACCGGGCCGAACTGGCCCGCGTCCACCAGAACTCCCCCGCATCCAGGTTCCGTTCAGCCGCGTTCGCCCGCGTTCACCCGCGTGGGTGACGAAGTTGTCCACAACCGCCCGCGCGTCCACAGAGTCCGGCCGCTCCCTTCTGCCCGCCCCGCCGTCGCCGTACCGTGATGCACGCGAGGCGTTGACTGTCCCCCGGCTCGAGACTCCATGTGCCGGGCGGACGGAGGACGCTGACGGGAAGTCAGCACGCCGGAAACCGATGCCGGACCACCGCACGGCATGGGCCCGGGTGCGACGGGCCGGGCCCGCGCGACACCGGCTCTCCCCTCCCGGCCCGGCTCCGCGAGGAGTGCCCGCCCGTGCGCGAGACTCACCGCGACCGCTACGGACGTCCGAGCAGCCGACACCTCGCACAGGAGTACCTCCCCCACAGGAAAGGCACCCCCATGGACGGGCTCAGACCTCATCCCAGCAGGCGACGGATCCTGAAGGGCGCCGCGTTCGCCGCGGTCCCCCACGCGTTACTCCCGCCCGCGCGGGCCGGCGCGCTGCCCCGGTTCGCCGACTACCCGCCCACCGAGTGGCTGCCCGCGAGCACCTCCAACTACACGGCGTCCAACCGGCCCACGAGCTACTCGCTGAACCGGGTGATCATTCACGTCACACAGGAGACGTACGCGAGCACCCTGGCCATCTTCCAGAACCCGCTGAAGAAGGTGTCCGCGCACTACGTCGTCCGCTCCGCCGACGGCCACATCGCCCAGTGCGTCCGCGAGGCGGACGTCGCCTGGCACGCGGGCAACTGGGACTACAACACACGCAGCATCGGCATCGAGCACGAAGGGTGGGTGGACCGGCCGGCCTACTTCACCGACGCCCTGTACGAGCAGTCGGCGCGGCTCACCGCGGCGGTCTGCGACCGCTACGGCATCCCCAAGGACCGCGCGCACATCATCGGGCACGCCGAGGTGCCCGGGACGGACCACACCGACCCCGGACCGTACTGGGACTGGGTCCGCTACATCAGACTGGTGAACTTCGCCTGACGGCGGCCGGGGCCCCGGCCCTCGTCGGAACGAGCCCGGTCCGGGAGGTTGTCCGGGCGCGCACCCGGCGTGACGATGTCCTGCAGTCGCATCGCCGTCCGGGAGGCCGAGTTGACCGAACCATGGGTGGCCCTGGAACCGGGGGCGGACCCAGCCGAGCGGGTCCGGGTGCTGCGCCGTGCGCACGAGACGTTCACCGCGGTGGGCACGGTGCCGCGGCCGGTGCGCCCGGTGGTGGCGGACTCGTGGCGGCGCTCCGCCCGGGCGGGTGTCGGGCCGGACGGCGCAGCCAGCGTCGAACTGGCCGACGCGGACCTGGGCGCCTACCGGGCGGAGCATCCGCTGGCGCCGGTGATGCCGCTGTTCCGGGAGCTGCTGGGCGGCTTCGCCGCCGACGGGGAGCACCTGCTGGCCGTGTGCGACGCGCACGGCAGGCTGCTGTGGGTCGAGGGCCATCCGACGACCCGGCGCAGGGCCGGGCGGATGAACTTCGTGCCCGGCGCCCGCTGGGCGGAGTCCGCGGTCGGCACGAACGCCCCGGGCACCGCGGTGGCCGTGGACCGGCCGGTCCAGGTCTTCGCCGCCGAGCACTTCATCCGGCAGGTCCAGCCGTGGACCTGCGCGGCGGCCCCGGTGCACGATCCGCGCACCGGGCGGGTGCTGGGCGCCGTGGACATCACGGGCGGCGACGGACTCGCGCACCCGCACAGCCTCGGTCTCGTACAGGCCGTGGCCCGGGCCGCCGAGTCCCACCTGGCGCTGCTCGCCCCGCGCCGGCCCGCCGCGGGGCCGCCCGGGCTGACGGTGCTCGGCCGTGACGAGGCCCGGCTGGTGATCGACGGCCGCGCGGTCTCGCTGAGCCGCCGGCACAGCGAGATCATGGTGCTGCTGGCCCGTCGCCCGGAGGGCCTGACCGGGGACGAGCTGCTGTGCGCGCTGTACGAGGACGACTCGGTGACCCCGGTGACGCTGCGGGCCGAGATGGCCCGGCTGCGCCGGGTGCTCGGCGGGGGCGTGCTCGCCTCGCGCCCGTACCGGCTCACCGTTCCCCTCGAACCGGACCTGGCCGTGGTGGAACGGCGGCTGGAGACGGGTGCGGTCGCCGCCGCGGCGGCGGCCTACGCGGGCCCGCTGCTGCCCTCCTCGCGGGCTCCGGCGGTGGTGCGGCTGCGCCGGCGCCTCGCCGACGGCCTGCGGGACGCGCTGATCGCCCGGCGCGACCCCGACCTGCTGGCGGACTGGGCGCACGCGCCGTGGGGCGAGGACGACCTCGAGGTGTGGCGCGCCCTGGCCGCCGTACGGCCCACCCCGGCGGTCCGCTCCCGTCTCGCCGCGCTGGAGGCGGAACTGGCGGCCCCATCCGGCCGGCCCCGCCCGGCCACCCGCTGACGACCGCCCGGGCAACGCAACGTCGTTGCAACGTCGGCGTCCCTACCCTCGCGCCGAGAGCCGCCCGACGGCGGGCGGCCCGCTGAGGGAGGCAGACCAGGATGACTCGTTACGCGGCGCCCGGCACCGAGGGCGCGATCGTCTCCTACCAGTCCCGTTACGACCACTTCATCGGCGGCGAGTACGTGCCCCCGGCCCGCGGCGGGTACTTCGACAACCCGTCCCCGGTGAACGGGCAGCCGTTCACCGAGGTCGCGCGCGGGACCGCGGAGGACGTGGAGCGGGCGCTGGACGCGGCGCACGCCGCCGCACCTGGCTGGGGCCGGACGCCGGCGTCCGAGCGGTCCGACATCCTGCTGCGGATCGCCGACCGGATGGAGGCGTACCTGGAGCCCCTGGCCGTCGCCGAGAGCTGGGAGAACGGCAAGCCGGTCCGGGAGACCCTGGCCGCGGACATCCCGCTGGCCATCGACCACTTCCGGTACTTCGCGGGCGCGATCCGCGCCCAGGAGGGCTCGCTCGGCGAGATCGACCCGGACACGGTGGCGTACCACTTCCACGAGCCGCTCGGGGTGGTCGCGCAGATCATCCCGTGGAACTTCCCGATCCTGATGGCGGCGTGGAAGCTCGCGCCCGCGCTCGCCGCCGGCAACGCGGTCGTCATCAAGCCCGCCGAGCAGACGCCGGTCTCCCTGCACTACTGGATGAGCCTGGTCGCCGATCTGCTGTCGCCGGGTGTGGTCAACATCGTCAACGGCTTCGGCGTCGAGGCGGGCAAGCCGCTCGCGTCCAGCCCGCGGGTGGCGAAGGTGGCGTTCACCGGGGAGACGACGACGGGGCGGCTGATCATGCAGTACGCCTCGGAGAACCTCAAGCCGGTCACGCTGGAGCTGGGCGGCAAGTCGCCGAACATCTTCTTCGACGACGTCTCCGCCGCCGACGACGACTTCCTGGACAAGGCGCTCGAGGGCTTCACGATGTTCGCGCTCAACCAGGGTGAGGTGTGCACCTGCCCGTCCCGGGCGCTGGTCCAGCGCGGCCACTACGCGGAGTTCGTCCGGGCGGCGGTCGCCCGCACCGAGCTCATCAAGCCGGGGCACCCCCTGGACACCGACACGATGATCGGCGCCCAGGCCTCCAGCGAGCAGCTGGCGAAGATCCTCTCCTACCTCGACATCGGCCGGCAGGAGGGCGCGCGGGTGCTCACCGGGGGCGAACGCGTCGAGTACGACGGGGAGCTGAAGGGCGGCTACTACGTCCAGCCCACCGTCTTCGAGGGCGACAACCGGATGCGGATCTTCCAGGAGGAGATCTTCGGCCCCGTGGTCTCGCTGACCTCCTTCGACGACTTCGACGACGCGATCAAGATGGCCAACGACACCCTGTACGGCCTCGGCGCCGGCGTGTGGACGCGGGACATGAACACCGCCTACCGGGCGGGCCGCGCGATCCAGGCCGGCCGCGTCTGGACCAACTGCTACCACGCCTACCCGGCGCACAGCGCCTTCGGCGGCTACAAGCAGTCCGGCATCGGCCGCGAGACGCACAAGATGATGCTCGACCACTACCAGCAGACGAAGAACATTCTTTGTTCTTACAGCCCTCAGAGACTTGGCTTCTTCTAGAGCCTGAACTCGGATTGCCTGGAGGCATCGTTGCGCTCCAGGCAACCCGACACGGTAGGTACCCGCCGTAATCAATTGGGGCCTTCGAGTTACTTTCTGACATCCATAGGAGTTACCGCCGGACCAGCCGCGGACCAATGGCATCGAAGGACATCACTCCACGGGCCGCCCGCTCATGAGCGCAGCGACCCGCCAAATACGCCTTATTAGCGCCCGAACCGCCGGCAGCACCGGGAGAGTTCTTCCGTCTCATAGTCGTCTTGAACGAATCCGTATCGCGAGCGAAGGCTCCTCGCGGCCGGAACGGGCGTACCGATGTCCCATGAGCTGCCGAAGACCACGAAGAGGACAGCAGCCAGGAACGGGCCGCGCAAGAAGGCCACCGCGAGGGACCTCGCCCCCTGTCGGCAATGCCTGAGAAAAGTGGACCATGGACGGCGCTTGGAAGTTGACCCTCTCCACGGGTCTGGCTCGTTGAGTCAGGCCGGGAGGAGTGGTAATCAGCGTGGAGGACTGGGCGGAGGTCAGTCGGCTTCATCGGGCCGAGCAGATGCCGGTGCGGGCGATCGCGAGGAAGCTGGGATCGCGAAACACGGTCCGCAGGGTGATCGCGGACGACGCGCCGCCGAAGTATCAGCGGGCGCCGAAAGACGCGATCGGGGCTGTCCTCGCCATGGCCTTACTGGCTGTGGCGGGTGTGGTGCCGTCCTGGGCAGCCCCCCAGCAACACCCGCCCTCCATGTCGACCACTGCGGTGGCCCAGTCCAAAACCCGCACCGCCGCAGACCTGCCCAAGCCGCCCAAGGCCATGACGCTGGCCGACCGACGCAAGCAGATCACCAAGACCCGGCTCGACCGCTCTCCCACCAGTGACTTCATAGAGGCACCTGGACGGAAGCCGACCAGCAAGCCGGTCCGACATGACGGCCACGTGGCCGAGCGCGGTCCATGCGTAGTACTTCTTGCCATCCTTGAGGGTCCCACCCAGAGCGTTGTTGGCCCACCAGAAGCACTCGTCGGTGGGGTAGGAGTTGCTCGACCACCAGTCGTAGGCTCTTCCTGAACAGCTCTGACGGATCATCCAGCCCGCAGGGAACGACCTCCCCGCTTGCCCTGGGCGTCCTCGACCGCCAGGCCGAGTTTTGCCGCCGGCCGCAACGGGACCTGCCCCTGGTACGCGACGTTGAGGGTGCCGTCCGCGCCGACGCAGCTGTGGGCCTCCTCCGTCCGCCCGGACCGGTGGTCCGTGACCGGGCTGGGACGGGCCACCTGCCGGGGAAGAAGTCCTGGCCTCCGTGCCGCTCGAGATCGCTCGATCAGGACCGCTGGAAGAACTCCACCTCCGCCAGAGCCAGATGGCGGCCCGGTGCCAGGCCGGTGGCCGAGCGCAGGATCAGGCGTACCGTCTTCACGTCGCTGATTCCGGTGGGGAACGGCTGCGAGCCCGGCTTGTCGCTGAGGGTCAGCCGCTTGTCGTACCGCTCGCCGTCCTGCGTCGTCACCTCAAGGCCGATCTGCAGTGCGCGTCCCTCGCGGGCGTACTCCTCCGGTGCCTTGGACGCGCCGTTGGTGATGAGCAGGTCGACCATCCGGAACGGCTTGTCGAAGGTGTACGTCACCGAGGCGCCCGGCGCGGGCGCGCCCCAGTAGCGGTTGGCCAGCCCGTCCGTGGTGTTCTTCGCCGGGTGCCCGGGGACCTCGGCGCTCGCCCTGGTGCGTGCCGGGGTCACGGGCTTGGGGGTCGGACAGCTTGTCCCGGGTGTCCTCGAACAGGGCGCGTCCGGCCGGCAGCAGCAGGACGGCGCCCGCGCACAGAGCCAGCACCACGGCGAGGATCACCAGGAGCCGCACCCCCCGGCCCGAACTCGCCCGCACCCGACGGCGGAACGGCCACACGGTCCGCCACCACGGCAGCGGGTCGGCCTTCTCGGCGGGCTTCAGCGGGGTCGCACAGCGCCGGCAGAACCGGCGGTCCGGCTGGTTGGGCGTGCCGCAGGAGGGACAGGGCCTCCCCTCCACTTCCTCCGTCACCGCTGCGGGCCGTACTACGGGGCGTGGAGCCTGCGGCTTCGCGGGCTGTACCGCCACGATGGGCTCCGGCGCCGGTGCCTCGGGGGCGGCCGGAGGCCGGGGGCCTGTCCCTTCCCGGGTGCTCGGAGGGGGTGCGGTGGGGCGGTGCGGGGGTGCGGCCGGGGGCTGCAGGGGTCGTGGCGGTGCAACGGATACGTCGGGAGCGGGCTCATCTCCCGGAGTGCGTACGGAGGTTGCGGACCCGTCGGCCGTTCCCGCGCGGGCGGACACGGGTGCCGCCGTGGGCGCGGGCGTCGTCGGCACGGGTGGCGTGGTGGGGGGAGCTTCCCGGGCTTCGTCGGTGCGGGGGGTCTCGGCGGTCTCGGGGGTCTCCTCGTCGCCGCTCGCCGGGCGGTGTTCGGGGATGGAGGGCTCGGTGCGGGCGTCGGCGGGTCCGGCCTGGGGCGGAGGGCTCGTCGTGTCGTCCTGGCCAGGCCCGCCATTTGGACGCTCGTCGGCGCCGGAATGTGGGGCAGGGGCCCGCGTCGCGCTCGGCCCGCCGGCCTCGCTACGGGCCCGGCCGGTCAGCCGGTTGCGCAATGACGAGGTGCGGGGAGGTGCGGCGGACGGGGACGCGTCCGCCGCAGGCGATGCGGGGGCCGGGGCGGGATCCGGGGCGGCCGGGGGCTGCGAGGGTGTGCTCGGTCGCGGTTCCGGCCGCTCCGGTTCCGGCGACGTGGCCGTTGGCGTGCTCGCGGCCGGCGGATCGTCCGACCAGCCCAGGTACGCGCCGCAGTTGCCGCAGAAGTCGTCCCCGGGACTGTTGGACGCCCCGCAGGCGGGACATGCGCGCATGACGTCACCTCCCTTCGTCGGCGGGTGGGCCGGGCAGGACCTCCACCCGGCAGACGGTGTGCACCGGGCACATGGCCCGGACGATCTCGCGGACACGGTGCACGTCCACCTGCGCCTCGCGGTCCGGCCACACCCGGACCAGGGGCTCGCCGGCGGGCTCGGGCGGCAGGTCGGCTCCGGCGGTGTTCGACCACCACGCGCCGCCGTCGTCGGTCACCTCGGCGTGCACGCCGAGCGCGAGGTGCAGGGCTTTGACCAGGCCACGCCTGGTGCCGCGCCACCGGTGCAGCTCCACCGCGCGGACGACCGCCTCGCGGCGCAGTTCCACGGGCCACTGCGGGTCGTGGCCGGCGCCCACCCAGGACGCCAGCCAGGCCAGGAAGTCCGTCGGGGTGACCCGGGGATCGAGGTAGGCGGGCAGGTTGTCGAGGGTCGCGAACACCGGGGCGAGGACGGTGTCGAGGCCGGCGGTGAAGCGCTGCGCGAAGTCGTCGTCGGCGTACAGGGCGGGCAGTTGCCCGCCGATCGGGTGGCGGCTCGGCAGGTCGGGTACGGCGGCCCGGCTCATCCCCCCGCCTCCGGCTCGACGGCCGTGACGACCACCTGGTGCTGGTAGGAGAAGACCAGCGCGCCCGCGGCCACGTCGATGCGGTCCACCGGAGCGCCGCGCCGCCCGGTGATCGGGTCGGCGGGGAACAGCCGGATCTCCTCGATCAGCGCGTTGCCGGTGGCGCGTTGCAGCACGCCGAACACCTCCCCGTACTGCACCGGCCGCCCGAACGGCCATCCGGTGCCGTCCGGTCCGCCGTGCAGCGGGTTGAGGTGGTGGAACAGTGCGGCGAGCGCCGCGTCGCGCACTCTGGCGGTGTCGCCCGGTGCCGCCGCGAGCCGGGCCACGACGGTGACGCCCTGGTAGACCGGCGGCTCGACGACGAGGCGGGTGCCGATCAGGCGTCGCTCGTCGAGGCTCGCGGTGATCGCCTGGAGCACCTGGTCGGAGGGGATCAGCTGCTCGAAGCGGAGCCGGTCGTCGCCCTCGTCGGCGACCGCGTCCGGCACCACCAGGACCCGTACCGCACCCGCGCCGCCCTGCGCGGCGGGCAGACAGCGGACCCGGCGCACCGAGGGCGCCGCCTGGCGGCTGATGACCTCGTAGTCCTCGGCGGTCACCGCGCGCTCCTGCATCCGCAGGGCGTCCGGAGCCCGCAGCTTGGCGTTGGCGAGGGTCTCGCCGGCGACGCCGCCGCGCGCCGCCTCCCGGTTGGTGACCTGGGCGATGTACGGAACGGAGCTGAGCAGCACGGAGATCGCGCCGCGCGCGACGTTGCCCGCCGGCCCGCCACCGGTGCGGTAGCGGGCCACCCGGATCTGGGCGCCCTTGGGCGGTACGGCGCCGCACTGCCGCAGCGTGCCGTCGGGCTCGCGCAGCACCGGCGGGAAGCCGAACTCGCCGTTGGTGGCGTCCACGCGGACGTGCCGGTCGTCGGGCCCGGAGCGGCCGAAGTGCTCGACGACCTCCCAGCGTTGCCAGCCCTCGGCCGAGGACACCTCCACCACGGGGGGCTCTCCGTCGAGGAGGACCGGCGGGCGGCCGAGCCGGAACGTCTGCCCGGCGACCCCCTCCGAGGTGCCGAGCAGCACGTCGGTCACGGTCTCGGCGTGTTCGACGGACATGGTGCCGCCCACGGTGAACACCGCCGCCTCGCGCACCGTCGGGGACTCCGAGTAGAACGGCTGGCCCGGCTCCGCCTCGGTGACGCGGCAGCGCAGCCAGCCGGCCCGGGTGCCGCCGATCACCGACGCCGTGTGCCCGGCCGGTACGTAGACGATGACCTCGCCGGGCCGGTTCAGGCCGCCGGTGGTGTCCTCGCCGGTCTCGCACACCCGCCAGCCGCCGCCGTCCCACGCCTCCCACACCAGCGGGGGCTGGCGCGGGTCCACGCCGACGCCCTCGACGCGGCTGTCCAGGTGCACCGCGACGACGCAGCGCGGCACCGCCGTCGGCAGGCCGAACAGCAGCGCGTCGCCCGGCTCCGGTGCCGCCTGGAAGCAGGGCACGTCGCTGCCCTCGTTGATCTCCCTGGTCCGGTCGGTCTGCTCGCCGGTCCGGGGCGCGGTCACCAGACGCGTCAACTCGCTGGGCACGACGTGCAGTTCGTCCGTGGTCGCGAACACCACGGGCTCGTCGCTCCCGCCGCGCACGGTCGTCACCTCGGTGCCCGCGGGCAGCACCACTGTGTCGGGCTGCGGCGCCGACAGCCAGAAGTCGACCTCGGCGGCGGCCGCGGCCGGCGGGAACAGCCGGATGTCCAACAGGTCGAGGAACGCGGTGTAGTTCTTGTCCGGGACCCGGTTCAGCCGGTACAGCAGCTGGTCCACGAGATAGGCGAACGTCTCGATCAGGGTGACGCCCGGGTCGGAGACGTTGTGGTCGGTCCACTCCGGGGCACGCTGCTGCACGTACCGCTTCGCCTCGTCGACGAGTTGCTGGAACCGGCGGTCGTCCAGGTTGGGGGAGGGCAGGGCCATCAGTCGGCGACCAATTCCTCGGCCCCCTCCTCGGAGGGGATCGTGTAGAAGGGAAAGACCAGGTTGCGCCGGTCGTTGGTGGAACGCAGGGTGTAGTGCACGTCGATGTAGAGGGTGCCGTCCTCGATCGCGTCGAAGGCGACCACCACGTCGTCCACCGCGATGCGCGGCTCCCACCGCTCCAGGGCCTCGCGCACCTGCTGCGCGATACGTCCGGCGGTGGCGCCGTCGCCGGGGGCGAAGACGTAGTCGTGGATGCCGCAGCCGAACTCGGGGCGCATCGGGCGTTCGCCGGGTGCCGTGCCGAGCACGAGGCGGATCGCCTCCTCGATCTCCTGTTCCCGCTCGACCATGCCGATGCCGCCGGTCGGCCCGACCCGCAGCGGGAAGCCCCAGCCCCGTCCGATGAACCGCTCGCTCATCACACGCCCCCGATCAGGACGTTCATGGCGCCGGTCACGATCTGAGCGCCGCACGACGTCTGGTCGCGTGCGCGTGCGGCCGGCAGCCCGCCGATGAGGACCATGCCCGCGGTGACAGCGGCCGGGTTGGGCATGATCACGTTGCCCGGCCCCAGGGCCAGGTGCGGGGGCACGGCGCAGGTGTGCACGCTGCCCACGACCGCGGCGGGGCGGCCTCCGATCAGCACGGTCGCCACCTTCAGGGCCGCGCCGGGCGGCGGGGTGGCGATCACACCGCCGTGGTTGGTGGGGTCACCGGTACGGGCTGCGGCTGGCATGCGGTGCTCCTTGCGGCAGGTAGGGGACTGAGGTCAGTTGATCCGGATGAGCTTGGCCTTGAGGACGCCGAGCAGACCACCGTCGACGGTGACGCCCGTGCGGCCCTTGATGTTCACGTACTGGCTGCCGTCGACGTCCACGGTGCGGCCGCCGATCTTCACCCCGACCCTGCCGTTGATGTCCACGTTCCGGCCCGACACGCTCACCTCGCCCTGTCGTGCGTCCAGGGTGATGCCCTTCTTGTCGAGCACGACGGAGGAGAGGGGTTTTGTACCGCCCTTCGCGGCGTACACCGTCAGCTCGATCCGGTCGCGCCGGTTGTCGAGGAACACTTCGAGGCGCTCGTCGGCGGACCTGAGCCGGACGCCCGACCTGCCCGGAGCCCTCGCGTCCAGCAACTCGACCCGGTGCCCCGAACGCGACACGATGGAGCGGCGGTTGACCTTACCGGTGGTCTTGTCGACCAGCGGGATGTCGTGCGGCGACGGCTTGTCCACGCCGTTGTAGAGGCCGCCGATGACGTACGGGCTGTCCAGCAGGCCCTGTTCGAAGCCCACCAGGACCTCGTCGTTGACCTCGGGGCTCACCACTCCCCCGCCGCCCTTGCCGCCCCACTGCACGGTGCGCACCCAGTCGGTGACGTAAGTGTCGTCCAGCCAGGGGAACTTCAGCCGCACCCCGCCGTTCTGAGCGCCGCCCTGCTCGCGTACGTCCGTCACCACGCCGATCGCCAGACCCGGCATGCGCGGGCCGCGGCCCGGCGCGTTGGCACCGGTCACCAGGCCCGTCAGGGAGCGGTCCGGGCTGGCGCTGACCCACACCGTCGTCCGGTATCCGCCGTGCGGCTCCAGGACGTGCTGCACCGCCGTCGCCGTGTACTTGCCGGAGAACGCCTGCCCGACGTTGCCGAGCGCCACGGGCTTGCCCGCCCGCAGCCGGGGGTTGCCCTCGGCCAGCACCTCCAACTCGCCGAACCGCGCGCTGACCTGATCGGCCACGGCGTCGGCGACCGCGGTCGTCTCGGCCTGGGTGCGGTACGGGGTGTCCGTGACGGTCAGCTTCGACGACTTGCCGAACCGGGCGGCGAGCGCCGGGCTCAGCCCCGGCACCACCGTGTCACTGTTCACCGACGGTTTGCGGGCCACCAGCGGCTTCTTGGTGGTGACGTCCCAGCCGCGCACCTCCACCTGCGAGGCCCCGTCCGCGGCCGACAGGGAGGCCCGCAGCGCCAGCAGGTTCCGCCCGTACTCCAGCACCATCGGGTTCCGCGTGGCCGGGGTCGAGGGCGCGGGCGCGCCGGACGCCTTCTCGGGTTTGGTGAACTGCAGCACGCCCTTGTCGTCGACGCGCACCTGCGCGCCGCTCTCGTCCGCCAGGAACTGCAGGAAGTCCCAGTCGGACACGTTCGCCTGCGAGAGCTGCTTGTAGGTGACCGGCGCGGCCTCCACGGTCCCGCAGGTCAGCCCGGCCCCGGCGGCGACCTTGCGGACGATCGCCGACGCCGTCATGTTCCGGTACGCCACCACCTTCCGGCCCCGCTGCAGGCGGTGCGCCTTGGAATAGGCGCGCACCACGGTGAACGAGCCGGTGCTGTCCCGGTCGACCTCCATGCCGGTCACCTCGCCGTTGAACAGCCGCTCGCGCGCCTGCCCGGACACGGTGACCACCGACACCTTGAGCGGGGTGCCGATGGTGATGCCGGTCGACTGCAGGAACTCGTGGTCGGGGTCGCGGAAGGTGAGCACCGCCGCGTCGGGCAGGCCCACGTTCTCGTCGACCACGCAGCTCACCAGCTGGGCGGCCCAGATCGGCGGAAGTTCGCCGGGCGTCTCAACGACGGGGTCCGCCGCGAAAGACCGGCCCCCCCGTGCCTCGGGTGTGGTCACCGCTCCTCCTCAGCGCCCGCGTCGCTGAGCCCCGGCACCACCAGTTCGGTGCCGGGTTCGAGCGCCATGGGGTCGTCGATGTCGTTCGCCTCCGCGATGAGCCGCCAGGCCGTCGCGTCGCCGTACTCCCGCCAGGCCAGCAGGGCCAGGCTGTCGCCCGCCACGACGATGTGCGTGCTGCGGGCGGTGCGCGCGCCGGACGTCGGGTTCTGGCCCGGCGGATCGACACTCGCCTCCTCGATGGACAGCGAGCAGGTGGCCCGCAGCGGCTTCCCGTCCACGTCGAACAGCGTGTACGACACCGACAGGCTGGAGAGCACCCCGTCGAAGGAGGTCGTCCGGGCGGTCCCCCATTCGAACCGCACCCAGGGGCTGGCCGGCTTCTTGCGGCCCAGGCTGGCCTTGGTCGGCACGCACCCCTTCATCAGCTTCTCCACCGCCTTCTCCACGGAGTTGTCGTGGGTGGCGGTGGCGTCCAGGAACACCTCAAGGCTCAGCGTGCGCGGGCCGCTGCCGACGAACTCGGGCAGCGCGGACTCCCCCGCCATCCGGGACGGGGTGCGCCGCCACTCGGTGGTCTTGCTCAACTGCAGCGTGGAGGGGTTGAACTGGAGGTTGAGCTGCGTGATCGTCCCGCCGGGCTTCGCGCCGACGGAGGTCGGTGGCTCCTTCAGGGTCAGCTGGGCCCTGGTCCGACTGGAGCGGAGCGCTGCACACATGTCGGGACCTCCTTTCCGGGGGCGTGGGGGTAAGTCTCAGGGGCGGCGGCGGGTGGGAGCGGTGCGTGCCGGCGGGTCAGGACGGGCGCAGCCCCTGGTGGGCGATCTCCAGGGTCTCCACCGCCGCCTCGGAGTTGGCGGGGTCGAAGGAGGGTCCCTGCCAGCGCACCGGGACGATCCCGGACACCTGCCAGCTGATGATCCGGGTCAGGTCCGGTTTCAGCGCCACGATCTCGCCGTCCTTGGGCGTCACCCGCTTCAGCGTCTCGTCGAGCCAGCGGGCGATCTTCGCCGTATCGGCCGTGACCGGCCGGCTCAGCGTGATGTTCGACCAGGTCACGCGGCCGGGCAGTTGCCAGGTGAACCCGTTGTTGCCGCCCTCTGCGTAGCTCTCCATCTCGACCTCGGCGCCCATGCCGGAGCAGGTGTGGAAGGCGCCCAGGTCGTTGCCGCCGATGGCGAGCTTGAAGAACACGCTCGTGGCGAAGATGTTGTCGGTCATGCGTCCGTCATCCGTTCCGTGCGCTCACGTTCCACGCCCTCAGCGGCGTCCGTCGTAGGGGCGGCCCGTGCGCTCCCGGCCGCGCCGCAGCTCGGTGCGGAGCAGCCGGGCCATCGGGTCGAGCAGGCGCCGCGCGAGGTCGTCCAGGTCGAGACCAGGGTCCTTCGGTGCCTCGGCGCGCTGCTCCGCGTTCTTGCCGGAGGCGGACGAGGTGGAGGACGAGCGCGAACGGCCGTGCGCCGGAACTTCCTTCGCCGTGCCGCCCATGAGCAGGCCGGCGGCGGACGGCGTGGCGGCCGGTCGCGAACGTTCGCGTGCCCGGTCCCGTTCCGCCTTCGTCGTTGCGCCCATGAGCAGGCCGGCGCCGGTGGTGTCGGTGATGTCGCGCTGGACGGGGGTCGCCGTCCGGCCGCTCCCGCCGGTCACCGGAAGGACCACGGGGACGGGCTGAGCCGATGCCGGGACGTTCGCCGGGCGGTCCGCGAGCTGCGGCGCCTGCGCGGCGGTGACCGGCAGGGATCGGGCCGGGACGGCGGGGGCCGAGCCGACCGGCCCCTGACCCGGCGGTGCGGGCCGGACGACCGGGACACGCTGGACGGGGCTGGGGGAACCTGCCGGACCTGCCGAGTTGGCGCTTCGTACGCCCGAGTTCTCCCGTCCGGCGGGCGGCGCGGCCACGGCCCGCCGGACCTGCGGGGTCGCCGGGGCGACCGGGGACGGCCCTGGCGTCGGACGCCCGGGGTCAGCCGGCGGGGCAGCCGGTACGCCCGGCCGGCGCGCCGCCACCACGGGACGGCCGCCGGAGCGGGCGGCGACGGGCGGTGCCGCGCCTTCAGTGGCGCGGGTGCTCAGGGTGAGCGGGCGGGCGGGGAGCAGTTGGAGGGTGCGGGGTGCCGCCGGGCCGGAGGGCGCGCCGGGGCGGGTGACGGTGAGCGGGGCCGCACGGTGCGGCTGAGCGCCTCCGGTCGCCCCGGCTACGGCTCGGGCGACGACGACCGGGCTCGGCGAACCGGGGGCCCGGGGCCGCTGCCCGCCGGACGAGGCCTGACCGCCGGACCTCGTACCGGGCAGTCGTACGTCTCCTGCCGGGCTTTCCGGGGTTACGGCAGCCGCGGGTGCCGCTGCGGACGACATCACCAACGGCGTTGCCGACCCGCTCCCGTGGTGCACGACGCCCGGCGACGCGGCGCCCCCGGCAGAGGAGTCGTCCGCAGGACGGCGCTGGACTACGTCGCCTGCCCCCAGCAGCGGCACCTCCGCTCCGGCGGTGGAGGGCGTCCGGTCGCCAACTGCCTTATTTGGCAAAGGAGTTGTGTGGGGCTTGCCGCCCTGTGCCGGAGCGCGCTGGACGGCGGGAGCGCGGGATGCGGTGGCGCCGGGCACATCAGCGCTGGGCGGCAGCGCGGACAGCGGAGCGCCGAGGCCGCCGCGGGCGCCCTTGGGGGCGCGGTCGGCCGTCCCCTGGGCGCCGCCGTACTCGTGTGGGCGCGAGGTGTCGGCCACATCGTCCGCCTGGCGCTGGACGACGGGCATCGCCGGACCGGGCGAGGTGCCTGAACTGGGGGCGGGGGCACCGGGCAGCTCGGCACTCGGCGGCAACGCGGACAGCGGCGCACCCAGACCACCGCGCACCCGGGCGCCGTCCGGGGCATTCTGCGCGCCGCTGTCGTGCAGGCGCGGCGTGTCGGCCACGTCGTCCGCCTGGCGCCGGACGACGGGCAGCGTCGGACCGGGCGAGGTGCCTGAACTGGGGGCGGGGGCACCGGGCAGCTCGGCACTCGGCGGCAACGCGGACAGCGGCGCACCCAGACCACCGCGCACCCGGGCGCCGCCGGAGGCAGCCGGCTCCGTCCCCTGCGCACCGGCCACGTCCGAGCCCTCCGCCTGACGCTGGACGACAGGCAACGCCGGGCCGGACGCGGTGTGCGGCGCCGGAGCTTCCTCCGTCAACGGCGCGGCTGGGGAGCGCAGTTCGCGTGTCGGGGCGCCGAGAGGCGCGCGGCTTGGCTCGCTCGTGGCGGCGCGCTGTACGGCGGCGGTGGTGGCGTTGCCGGTTGGCTCGCTCGTGGCGGCGCGCTGTACGGCGGCGGTGGTGGTGGCGTTGCCGGGTGCCGGAGTGGCAGCGGGCCGCAGCGCGGTGACGCGGCGTAACGGTCCGGACATGCGCCGGGCGACAGTCAGGGAAGGTGCCACCGGGACGGCCCGGACGGCCGGGCCGGAAGGCGTACGGCCCCCGGAACCGGACGACGCCTGCGACACGGGCCGGGTCGCTCCACCGCCCGCGGCTGCGCCCGGGAGCACCGACACACGCCGTACCAGGGGAATCGCCGGAGCGGCCGTCGTCCGATGGTCCGGGTCGGCGGGGGTCACGACCGGATCGGCACCCGGCAGCACGGCACGCTGGACGGGCGGCGAGGACGCGGGGAGCGCGGCTGGGGATTCGGCGGACGCAAGGCCGCGGGTCTGGGGGGTGACGCCCGAACTTCTCTTCGCCACAGGGCTGTTGCCCCCAGGGCGCGCCACCGCGGGCTTTCGCCCGGATCCTGCGTCCGCCGCTCCAGTACCGCTACGAGAAGACCGTGCGGCGACGGATGCCGGACTCCCGGCATCCAACGCACCGTCCGCCTCGCCACCCGCCCCCTCGGGGCGCAGCGCCCGGAGCAGCAGTGGACCCCCGCCGGCCCGGGTGGCCCGCGGGGTGGCAGGACGGGCGACGCCGCGCACCAGACCGGTCGGGGCGGCGGACAGCACCGCGTGGCCGAGACCCGAGTCGAACGACGGGTTCTGCCAGGAGGCGAGGCCCGCACGGAAGACGAGCCCGTCGCTCACCCCGAGCGGGGAGCGGGCCACGGTGAGCTGCGGCGGCGCGGTGCCACGCCAGCCGCCGTCCCAGTCGCCGGGCACGGAGGAACCCCGGCCGCCGGACTCGCCGCGGTCAGTACCGTCGCCGGATGTGCCCTGGTCCGGGCCGTCGCCGGCCGGACCGTTCCCCGCGGCGCCGGAGCGGTCCGCACCCGGACGGCGTGCGGTGTCCGGCGCGGCGGCCCGACGGCGCAGTCTGTCCCGCCATGCCATGCGTTCAACCGCCTTCGTTCACGCGGGTGTTGATGCGGGCGATCTCGGCGACCCACTGTCGGCGCTCGTCGTGGGTCAGGTCGAGGATCTCCTCGCGCTGCCAGTGGAAGTGGTAGGCGATGTACGCGATCTCCTCCCGGAGCCGGGGAAGGGCGTACGTCACGATTCCCCCAGGCGCCCACCCGAGAGGTCGACCTCGAAGCCGCCCTCGCAGTGCGGGCAGGTCACCGCGGCGCGGGTGTGGCCCTCGCTGTTGACCCGGCGGTAGAAGTCCTGGAGGAACGCGACGTCGGTGGCGTACATCCGCTCCACGACCCCGGCGTGCACGTCCGTGATCGAGCCGATCCGGGTGATCACCTGGCTCAGCAGCACCACGCTCAGGTACGCCGGGTTCTCCTTGACCCGCAGGTCGATCTGGGGCCGCAGTTCGTCCCGGGCGGTGGCCAGGCGCATCGAGCCGTGCCGGTGCACCGTGCCGTCGTCGTCCACGTACCCACGCGGCAGCTCGAACTCGAACTCCGTGCGCAGCCCGTGGTCCTCCCGGCGCGGCGGGGCGGCGGCCGGGGTGGCCGCCGCCTGCTGCTCCGACGTCTGGGCGGGCGCCGTCGCCTGGAGGATCTCCTCCAGGTTGCCCGCCGTGACCGTACGGCGCCTCATTCGACGACGATCTCCTCGAACGTGATCGTGACGGACTCGGTGGCCGGGGCGGACTCGCCCGCCTTCAGCGACGGGCCCTCCCACTTGGAGGCCCAGCCCTGCATCAGCTGGATGCGGCGGACCGTGTTGCCCTCGGTGTCCTTGATCTCGATGGTGAGGTTCTGCCGCGCGGTGTTGACGGCCCCGTTGTTCAGGGTCTCCTTGATCCACTTGGTGAACTCGCTGCTCTGGTCGAGTCCCCGGGTGATCGTGATCTCACCGGCCTGCCGTGCTCCGGGCTGCTTGCGGATGATCTGCTTGCCCTCGGCGCTGACCTGCTTGACCTCGACGACCTCCTCCTCGACGGTCAGCCCGCTGATCTCCTGGATCGACTCGACCAGGTAGCCACCGAGCTGCACGCCGAAGACGTGGGTGGAAAGAGCATCGCCCGTTGCCATGACTGTCTGTCACCTTTCCTTGCTGACCCGCAGGTCACTCGTCGATGAGGCTGGTGCTGTCGGAGAACTGGGCCAGCCGGAACACCACGAACTCGGCGGGCTTGACCGGCGAGACGCCGATCTCACACACGACGCGGCCCTGGTCGATCGATTCCTGCGGGTTGTTGTCGCGGTCGCACTTCACGTAGAACGCCTCTTCGGCGGTACGGCCGAACAGGGCTCCCCGGCGCCACTCCTCGGTGAGGAACGCGGTGACATTGCGCCGGATGCTGGACCACAGCCGGTCGTCGTTCGGCTCGAAGACCACCCACTGGGTGCCCAGGAGGATGGATTCCTCCAGGTAGTTGAACAGGCGGCGCACGTTCAGGTAGCGCCAGGCCGGGTCGGAGGAGAGGGTGCGGGCACCCCAGATCCGGATGCCCCGGCCGGGGAAGGCCCGTACGCAGTTCACGCCGATCGGGTTCAGCAGGTCCTGCTCGCCCTTGCTGAGCCGGACCTCCAGGTCCACCGCGCCGCGGATGACCTCGTTGGCGGGCGCCTTGTGCACGCCGCGTTCGGCGTCGCTGCGCGCCCAGACACCGGCGATGTGACCGCTCGGCGGGACGGTGGTGTTGTGCCCGGCGGCCGGGTCGAAGACCCGCACCCACGGGTAGTAGAGGCTGGCGTAGCGGGAGTCGTAGCCCGCCTCGTCGTTGCGCCAGGTGCGCACCTGCTGGGCGGAGAGCCCGGGCGGGGTGTCCAGGACGGCCACCCGGTCGCCCATCTGCTCGCAGTGCGAGATGACGGCGAGCTGCACGGTGCGTACGCCTTCGGCGTCGATGTCGCCGCGCTGGTGGGCGCTCATCAGGTCCGGCACGGCGACCATGGTGATCTCGTCGATGGTCTCCAGTCCGGCGAACCCGGTGCGGGCCGCGGCGTCGCCGACGTACTCGGCGGGGTCGAGGCGGACCACCTCGACAGAGCCGTTCGCGGCGGGCCCGTCCGGGGCGTCGGGGAGGGCCACGGTCTGGGCGGCGGGCTTGCTCTGGGCGGCGCCCCGCTGCTCGGTGACCTCGATCAGCTTGGAGGCGCGGGCCTGGTTGACCAGGTACCCCCTGACGTTCTTGCGGGTGGAGGCTTCGTAGGTCTCCGCCACTTGGTCGCCCTGGCGGACCAGGACCTTGAAGCGGTCCTCCGGCGGGTTCTCGCCGTCCGCGTCGGCGATCTCCACCGACACGCCGGAGACGCCCGGCTTGGCCGCGACCAGGAAGCCGCCGAGCTCTACGGACTCCACGGCCTTGATGCCCTGACGCCGCCGGCCGCTGGCCGCGGACGGGGCGGAGGCGTCCTCGGCGGAGCCGCCGATGCGCACCACGTACGCGGCGCCGCCGCCGTTGGCGAAGTAGCCGTAGACCGCGTGGGCGAGGTAGGTGCCCTCGGTGAAACCACCGAACGTCTGGGAGTACTGGTCCCAGCTGGTGACCAGCGTCGGCGCGTGGAAGGGGCCGCGCTCGGCGAACCCTACGAACGCGGCGACGGCGGTGCCGACCCCTTCGATCGGTCGGGCACCGGACTGCACCTCCTCCACGTACACACCCGGGGTGAGGTACGTCGGCATGCTTGCTCCTTCACGTCCTTGCGGGGCACCTGTGTCCAGGCCGAGTCTGCGGGGCGGGTGCGGCGGGCGGCAGGGACCCGGGGACCTGGTTGGGGGCAGGCCCGCTGCCTTTCCGTACCTCCCGCACGGACCGTCCGGACATCACCCGCCTTTGCCCTCGCACTGCCCGTGCGGACCTGGACGCCCGGTCGGCTTGTGCTGTCGACTGGGGCTGCAGCAGAAGTGCGCCGACGAGGAGGCAGCAGATGCAGAGGTCCGGACGGCGTACCGGGAAGACCGAGGCCGAGCAGCCTGTGCGCGGCGTAGCCGCCGCCCGACGGGAGACGTCCTCGGCCGGCGCCGCCGTCCCGCCCCCGCTCGGCGCCGACGTGCTGCGGGCGGCGCAGGGCGGCGCGGGCAACGCCGCGGTGACCGGCATGATCGCCCGCCGCGCCCGACGCGCGCCCGCCCAGGTGCACGAGGACGCTCACTCGGCGCATCAGCACGGCGCGGGACACGACCGGGAAGCCGCGGCGCAGCCAGGCGCCGCCGACGCGGTGAACTCCGTGGTGCGGTCCGCCGGCAGCCGACTGCCCGCCTCGCTGCAGCGGGAGATGGAAGCCCGCTTCTCGGGCGAGGACTTCTCCGACGTCGCGGTCCACACCGGCGCCGCTGCCCGGCGTTCCGCTGAGGCGGTCGGGGCCGAGGCGTACACCACCGGCACCCGTCACATCGTGTTGCGCGGCGCGATCGACAAGAAGACCCTCGCGCATGAACTGGAGCACGTCCGCCAGCAGCGGACAGGAGCCGTGGCCGGTACCGATGACGGCAGCGGCCTGAGCATCAGCGACCCCTCCGACCGGTTCGAAAGGTCGGCCGAACGCAGGGCCGAGCAGGTGATGCGGGGCGGAGCGGAGGTCCAGCGCTCGGTCGAGGACCACACCGCCGACGCCGCGCACCGGACGACCGAGGCGTCGGCCGAGGTGCAGCGCATGCCCCCCAAGAAGAAGAAGACGAAAAAGCCGGCGGGAGACAACCCACCCGCCGCGGCTGCCACTTCCTCGAAGACCGTGTTCGAGGAAATAATGGAGTACTTCGAGGGACGCAGCGAAGAATTCAAGGCAAAGAAGCAGAACGAGAAGGAGTACATCCTCGAACAGATCGGAATCGAACCCGGAAGGGATCTTTTCACGCTCGACCAAGTAAAGAATGACGAATCGATGCTGGAGGATCTTCTCGCGGAGATCGAAACCGCGAAACACGCGTCCGGGTTCGCGGGTACGGGCGGCGGCAGCAGTGACTGGGCGGCGAGCGCGGTCACTTCGGCACATGCGGACATGCGGAAGGACCATCGGACCTGGGGCGACAGGACGACCCTCCATCACAAGATCTCCCGTAGCGAGTTGGACGCTGTACTCGCCTCGGCCGAGAGGGACAGGGCGAACGCGAAACCGCTGTTCGAGTTCCTGGACGAGGTACGGACGGTACTCGACTCGACCGCGGCGAACAAAAAAGCCCTGCACAACATGCCGGCCAACCTGGAAATAGGACCGGCGAGTGACACGAGGACAGGCGACCCGGGGTCCGGAAGCGACTTCAACTACACGCCTGAGGGCGCGATGACGCCACGGTCGAGCGAGTTGAAGGACGCACTGAGCTTGGCGAACGCGCCCGCCGTCGACTGGGGGGCCGTTGCGGACAAGCTGAGGGAGGCGCAGCGCCTTCACGAAAAAGAGTACGGAGGCGCGATACTCTCCCCGCCCGCCCTCGAACGGTGGAAGAAAGTGGGCGCCAAGTGGAAGAAGGTCTGAGGTCTTCCGTGTCGAGACCGGGGGGAGACGGTTCCGCCGTCTTCGGGCCCCGCCGCCCGCGTCTCAGGCGTCGAGGGCGTCCGCCAGGTAAGGCCCGAACTCGCCCTCCAGGACCAGCCGTCCCAGCTTGCGGTACTCCTGCGCGACCGCCCTCACCAGCTGCCGCATGCTGAGCGGGCTCCCGGACTCCGCCGCGAGGTAGGCCGCGGTCACCGCGCAGGCCCGGATGGAGCCGCCGGCCAGTTCGAAGCGGGCCGCGCAGAAGGCGAGGTCCAGGTCCTCGGCCCGGGGCAGCCGGTCGCCCAGGCACCGTTCCCACAGGGCGAGACGCTGGCCGGCGTCGGGCACCGGGAAGTCCGCCACCACGTCCAGGCGGCGGGTGAAGGCCTCGTCCAGGTTGGCTCGCAGGTTGGTGGTCAGCACCGCGATCCCGTCGAACGACTCCATGCGCTGCAGCAGGTACGCCGACTCGATGTTGGCGTGCCGGTCGTGCGCGCCCTTCACCTCGGAGCGCTTGCCGAAGATCGCGTCGGCCTCGTCGAAGAGCAGCACCGCGTTGACCGCGGACGCCTCGGTGAAGATCCGCTCAAGGTTCTTCTCGGTCTCCCCCACGTACTTGTCGACGACCGTGGACAGGTCCACCACGTACAGGTCCATGCCCAGGTCCGCCGCGACGACCTCGGCGGACATGGTCTTGCCGGTGCCCGACTCGCCGGCGAACAGCGCGATCACGCCGCGCCCCCGGCCGCCGCCGGGCCGCATCCCCCACTGCCCGAGCACCTGCTCGCGATGGCGGGCGCGCAGCGCGAGTTCGCGCAGCCGCCGGTGAGTGGTCGGGGGCAGCACGAGGTCGTCCCAGCCGACTCCCGGCTCCACGCGGCGGGCGAGCCGGTCGAGCCCGGCGCCGTTCTGGGCCCGTACGGCGGTGCGCAGGTCGTCGGGGAGGACCGGGCGGCCCGCGAGGGTGGCCATGCGGACCGCCACGTCGGCGGCGCGGCGCAACTGCCCGGAATCCAGGCGGTGCGCGGCGACCGCGCGGGCGAGCTCATCGGCGTCGCCGGTCCCGGAGCCGTTGGCGAGGCCATGGCCAGGGCTGTCACCGGCGGCCCGGTCGAGAGCGTGCCGCCAGCGCGCGGCCTGCCGCTCGGGAGTGGGCGCCGGCACGGTCAGGACCACGGGGGTGTCGGCAGCCCACAGCGGGTCCCAGCCGGGGGTGCCGTGCGTGAGCAGGGGAATCCCGCGCAGCGCCGAGCACAACGCCCCCAGCGTGCGGGCCCGTTCGGCGGGTTCCCCGGGCAGTGCTTCCAGGGGACCGAGGACGACCCCGGCACCCGTCAGGCGGGCTTCGAGCGCGGCCACGCGGGCGAGCGCCGGTACGTCGCCCGGGCGCCGGGCGAGTGCCGCTGCGTCCAGGACGAGCGGGCGCAGCCCGGCCGCGTGCAGGGCTGCCACGGCCAGTCCCTCGGCGTCGCCGCCCCGGCTGCGCAGTTGGACGAGGCCGGTGCCGGCCGCGGCCGCGGCCCGGTGGACGTCCGCCGCCTCGGCGGTCGGGTCCTCGCGGGCCTCGCCGAGCACCCCGGCGAGGCGGGCATCGGGCTGCGCGCTCCCCAGGAGGTGTCCGGTGACCCGGTCGGGAACCACCAACACCCGCGACAGCGGCGGTCGTTCCGGCTCGGTGACCTCCACCAGACCACTCGCGACCAGCGCCGCATCGGGGGTCAGCCGGAAGCGCGCGGACGCCGCTCCCGCGAGCCCGCACAGCTCCAGGGCGAGCCCGACCGTGGGCCGACGACGCGTCAGGTCGTCGTTGAGGTAGCCGTAGAGCCGTTCGAACCGTGCGTCCAGGTCGGGCGCCACCGCGACGAGCAGCAGGTCCAGATCCAGCGAGGACAGGCCGAATCGTGCGGCGAGACCGCCGAGGACGGAGCCGGCCGGGGGATGCGGGGGTTCGTGAGCGGGCACGTCGAGACCGCCCGGTTCGTCCAGGACGCGGGCGACTGCCTCGGGAGTGAGGTACTGGCCACGGTAGGGGTCGTCGGGATCGGGATCGGCGGCGCGCCGGACGGCCACCGCGTGCCGCACCCGTTCCTCGACCATGCGGAGCCGCACCCACAGGTGTCCCGCTTCGGCGTCCGCCTCGGCAGTGTGCGTCACGGCTGGCGGTCCCCCCTGCGGCGGCGACGGGCGGGGGCGGGCGGGCGTTCACGCGGGCCGGCGCAGCCGCCGTCCGGACCCGGGTCACTTGTTTCCGTGTAGCGCAGCCTGCGCCCCGGCCCCGCGTCCTCGCCGCGGGAGGTGGCGCGCACGACGAGGCCTTCGGTGACCGGCGGTGCGACGGCCTTGGTGATGCCGGCGAGCGGCGCCCGCACCCGCAGCGAGAGGGAGGCCTTCAGTTCGCCGCCCATGGCCGACCACACGTCGGAGGCGGCCGGTGCGTCGGACCCGGTTCCGGCGGTGTCCAGGCCCACGGTCAGGCCGAGTTCGGCGAGCGTGCCGGTGAGCAGCCGCGCGGGCAGCGTGTCGGTGCTCACCAGCGTCGCGAGCACCTGTGACAGCAGCCGGTGTTCGTCCTGCGGGCGGGTCGCCCACGCCGTGACCAGGTACGTCAGCTCGAACCAGCGCGGCGGGGAGCGCCGCGCCACGAGCTGGCCGTCCTCGTCGTACACCTCTCCGGAGCCGCTGCCGCGCCGGACGGCGTCCTCCCGGATGTCGTACAGGAAGACGCAGACCGTCGGGGCGCTGCGGCGCGCGGCCCAGTCCCGGGTGGGGGCGTCGAAGACGACGTCGACGCCCGACGCCTCCAGGCCGGACTCGCCGAGCAGCCGGCGCAGCCCCTCGTCGACCTCGTGGATCACCGGCGGGTCACCTCGTCCGGCGGCTGCACGCTGCCGGTGACCACCAGGAAGTCGGTCGTCACCGGGGAGAACCCGGGGCCCTTGGCGGTGATGATCCGGGGCCCGGTCTCGTCCTTGGCGAGGATGAGCAGCTGGCCGGTGAAGGTGCCGTTCGGCAGCGGAATGGTGGGCGCCGCCGCCGCGGTGATCCCCGGCTTCCAGGTGAACCGCACCGGCACGCCCGGCGGGAAGTCCTTGCCGCGCACCGAGGTGACGAAGCCGGGCCTGCCGATCGCCGGCACCGCGATGATGCGCGGCTGGAGGATGCGCAGCCGCTCCCGGGCGCTGTTGTCGCCCTTGTCGGCGTCCGTCCCGGTGGTGGTGAGCTTGCCGGTGACGTGGGTGGTCAGGGCCTTCTTGGGGCTGAGGACGACCCGCACGACGGTGCTCGCGCCCTGGTCCAGGTCCGGCAGCGCGCACACCCAGTTCTTGTCGCAGCCCTCCGGCTGCCCGTTGTTCGGAATGCTCTTGGGCAGGCCGATGTGCAGCCGCAGTCCGGTCGCCAGCGCGTTGCGGCCGTTGCGCACGGTGTACGTGACCACGACGCGCCCGCCGACGTATCCGGGGTTCGGCTGGGCGGTGAGGCGGAGACCGGGCCCGGCATCGGGCTCACCCGGAGCCGGGGGCACGGTGGGCCGAGAGGTGGGTGTCGGCGTGGGTGTCGGCGTGGGTGTCGGCGTGGGTGTCGGGGTGGGTGTCGGGGTCGTCGGGGGCGTGGCCTGGACGACCGGCACCACGGTGCGGCCCGTGTTGTCGCTGGGCTGCGGATCGAGGACGGTGCCGGTGACCGACCAGTCGATCGGTGCGTTGCCGGGGGTGGCCCCGGTGACGGTGACGGTCACCGGCACGGTGGTGCCGGGCGGCACGACACCGACGGTGCACTGTAGTGAGGCGGCGTCGCAGGTGCCGCCGGGATAGGTCAGCCTGGTGATCTGCACGCCGGTCGGCGGGGCGACGGTCAGCTCGGTGCCGGGGGAGGCAGCGGGGCCGTTGTTGACGACATCGACACGAATGGTGGTGGTCTTGCCGACGGTGACCGCCGGGACGGTGCCGGGCGCGTTCACCGCGAGGTCCACGGACTGCTGGACGCTGGGTTCCTTCTGCCGGCCCCCGAGCTCCGCGGTGAGCGGGGTGAGGTCGCCGGACGCGACGTCCAACAAGCGCAGTTTCTCAGGGCTGTTGGCGGCAACCTCGGCACGGGAGCTGATCACCAGGCCCTTGCCGTCGGCCGTCCAGGCGGCGTCCCGGGGCTGGAACGGACCGGTGGCCGAGGTGTCCGGCAGATCCGTCTGGCAGGCGCCGGGGACGTTGCGCGCGGCGGTGGGCAGCAGAACCTTGCAGTCGTCGCCCGACAGGGACGTGAGGAGGATGCCGTCGCGTTCGTCGACTGCGCCGCCGCCGCTCTTGCGGTTGAAGGCGATGGTGAGGCCGTCCGGGGAGAACGCCGGACTGTCGTCGATGACCTGGCAGTTGCCCGGGCAGATCGTGGCGCTCAGGTCGCGCTGCCGGTCCAGGTGGTTCACCGGCGCGGTCCAGATGTGCTTGTTGCCGCCGCTCCCGCCGATCACCTCGTTGCGGGTGAAGGCCAGGGTGGTGCCGTCGGAGGACCAGGTGGGCTGGGCGTCCTCGCCCTGCTGCTGCCCGGCCGGCGGGGTGATCCGGCCGGTGATCGCGCCGGTCGCCGCGTCGGCGATCAGGATGCGGCTGGGGCCCGCGGCGTCCCCGACGCCGCCCGGCGACGTCCGGGTGAAGGCGAGGTACTTGCCGTCCGGGGAGAACGTCGGGTCGGTGTCCCAGTCCGTCGCGCCGCGTCCCGCGAGGGGCATGGCCTGCGCGTCGGTGCCGTCGGCGTCCGCGAGCCAGATCCGTTCGATCCGCTGGTTGTCGGCGTTGGTCTCGAAGCGGGTGACGACGATCCGGCGGCCGTCGGGTGTGTAGTTCTGCCGCTCGGTCCACGGGTCGGAGCCGGCGGCGGGCTGGAACAGCGGGTCCTTGGTGGGATCGGTGTTGGTGTCGGCCGCCGGGTCCTCGTTGAGGATCGTCAGGTTCAGGTCGCGTGGGTCGGACCCGTCGATGCGGGCGTCCTGCAGCGTCACCACGTGCGAAGTGGCCGCCGAGTCGCGCTCCACCACCACGCCGCCGCCGTTGACCGGTCCCAGCCAGGTGGGTGAGAGGACCTCCCGGTTCTCGTTGAGCACCAGCCCGGGCTCGGTGTCCGCGTGTGCGGTCGACTTGAACACGTGGTCGTAGTCGCCCTCGCACGTGCAGGTGATCTCGGGGCTGAGGAACACCAACTGGTCCCCGTCGGGCAACCACGATGCCCCGTGGGCACGCCACCCCGCGTAATTGCCCGCGAACAGCGCTTCGTCACTGGTCCCGTTGGTGATCCGCAGCCGGGGCACGGACTGCCCGTTGTCGGTGGTGGTGGAGGTGTACGCGATCCAGTCCCGGTTCACGTCGTCGTTCACCGGGTTCCACGACGGCTCGGAGGCCGTGCCGTTCGCCGGGGAGGTGATCCGGGTGGCGGTGCCGCCGTTCAGGGGCCGTACGTAGATCTGCTCGCCGGCCAGCGGATCGCTGTCGCTGCCGTACGCGATGCGCTGCCCGTCGGGGGAGACCGTCGGGCACTCCTCGTTGGCGGAGGTGTCGGTGAGCCGCGTCAGGCCGGTGCCGTCGGTGCGTACCAGCCACAGGTCGCGCTGCGTCCCGCCGCCCGTGCCGCCGGGTTCGGCCGAGTCGAACACCACGGACTGCCCGTCCGGCGTCAGCCGGGGGTGCGCCGCGTCCCGGCCGGTGGTCAGACGCCGTACCGAACCGTCCGCGGCCCGCAGGTAGACCTGCGGGTTCTTCTCGTCGCGGCGGCTCGCGAAGACCATCTGGTCACCGAGCGCGGACGGCTGCACATCGTTGTGGACGGGGCCGTCGCCGAACAGAGGTGTGCTGGAGGTGGTCGAGGCCACCGTGCCGAGGCTGCGGTGCCGGGTGCCCGCGTACGCGACGCGGGTGTCCGTGGCGTCGGCCGCGCGCGGGGCGGAGGCGGCGCTGCTCTGTCCGGAGGCCGCCGTCACCCCGAGCAGCGGGATCAGCAGCAGCAACGACGTTCCGAGTCTCCCCAGGCGGTACCGGCCGCCGGGGTCAGCCGTTCCCATCACGGTCCCCTTCGCAGTCTGGTGCGGCATCCCGATGTGCCCATCCGGATCGCCTCCGCCACCCTGTACCGGACGTGCGCGGCGCGGCAGGGCGGCGGGGCCGTACCCGAGGGAAACGCGCGGTGCGCTTTCGGGCAGTGCGGGTTTCCCGTAGGTCGCCCCCGGCTTGTTGCCCCTGCGGCGTCAACGCCGGTGTCAAATCAGTCCGTTGCGCAGTGCGAAGCCCACCGCGTGGGCTCGGTTGCGCAGTTGGAGGCGCGTGATTATCTCGTGCAGGACGTTCTTGACGGTCCGTTCCGAGTACGAGGTCTTGCGGGCGATCTCCGCCGTGTCCAAGCCCTCCGACACCAGGCGCAGCATGTCCGCCTCGCGCGTGGTCAGCGTGGACAGCGACAGGCCCCGCGGGTCGAGTGCCGAGCGCTGGAGGCTGCTCACATGGCTGAGCAGCTTGCCGAGCAGGTCGCCGGGGAGTACACCCTCCCCGTCGGCTATCGCCTGGACCAGCTGGAGAAGTTGGTCCTGGTGCGCGTCGGAGCGCCGCAGCACCGCCGCGACGCCGCACTCTATGACGCGTTGCAGCGCGCCGGATCCGAGGGTGCCGACCACGAGGCCGGTGCGGGTGGCGGTGTTGAGCCGCAGCCGGTCCAGCAGGGCCGTCACGTGGTCGTCCACGGTGTCCACGACCACCAGTGACGCCTGGGCCCGCGCCGCGTCGGCGTCGTCGAGCAGGTCGACCTCGGGGCGCTGGCGCAGCTGGTGGACGACGCCGACGCGCAGGACCGGATCGGCGGCGTACACGGCCACCGTCACCCGGCTCCGGTGTCCGGGCAGGCTCTTGTCTTGTGCACAGGACATGGGAGTTTTACCTGTTTCATGAATTCGTAGGGGGCTGGGCGCTGGGGCGTGGCGAGCACCTGAGGGCGACGCGCGGGCTGCGACGGGAAACATCAATGCCCCCTGAATACATGAGAGTTGACGGTGACTGTCGGGGCATCGCGACTGCCCGCACCTTGCCCTCGCGTTCCTCGCGGCACGCCCGGACGTGTTTCTACGGTGGTAGGCGTGACGCCTTCCGCAGCCTCTTCCGGCCCTGGTGCGCCCGGCCTCGACATCCCTGCCGTGACCGTGACACCGGGTGACACCGCCACGACAAGTCTGACCGTCCGCAACGACAGCGACATCGTCGAGGCGTACAGCCTGGAGGTCGTCGGGGACTGCGCCTCCTGGACCACCGTCGAACCCGCCCGGGTCTCGCTCTACCCCGGCACCTCCGAAACGGTGACGCTCCGTCTGGAGCCGCCGCGCTCCCCGGAGATCCGGGCCGGCGAGATGCCGCTGGGTGTGCGGGTCCTGCCGGCCGAGCACCCCGACGCGGTGCAGGTCCTCGAAACCACCGTGCACATCAAGGAGTTCCGCGAGCTGCGCACCGAGCTGGCCCCGCGCCGCCGGCGCGGCTGGCTGCGCGGCCGCTACCGGCTGGCGGTCCAGAACCAGGGCAACACCCCGGCGCAGGTGTGCTTCACCCCCGGCCAGGCGGGCGAGGAGCTGGCGTTCGCCTTCAACCCGGCGAAGCCGAAGCTGGAGCCCGGCGAATCGGCGGAGGCCGGACTGCGCGTCCGCACCGGCAAACCGGTGTGGTTCGGCTCCCCGGTGGTGTGGCCGTTCACCGTCGACACCACCGACGACCGGGACCAGGACGAACAACCCGGCTCGTACGACACCGCTGTCCGGACGCCGCTGGACGCCGAGTTCGTCCAGATCCCGATCTTCCCCAAGTGGCTGCTCGCACTGCTTGCCGCGCTGCTCGCACTGCTGATCGCCTGGTTCGCACTGGTCCGTCCGGCGGTGCGCAGCGCAGCCAAGGACGCGGCCGACGAGGCGGTCCAGGCACGGCCCACGCCCGCCGGACAGCGGACTCCCGGCAGCGGCGCCGGCTCGGCCGGTCCCGGCACCCAGGGGCCGGGCGCGTCGGCCGGAGCGGGCGGCGGCGGCTCGGACGGCGGTGGCGGCGGCACCTCGACCGGCAACGGCAGCGGCCAGCAGAGCTCGCAGACCATCGACGTGCAGGCGGCGAGCGGGGAGACCAAGGCGGGCACCTACACGGTGCCCAAGGACAGCATCCTCGGGGTCACGGACATCGTCGTCGCCAACTTCCAGGGCGACGAAGGGGTGTTGACGATCTCCTTCGGCGACCGCAAGATCACCACTATCGCGATGGAGACCTTCCGCAACCAGGACTATCACTGGGTCACCCCCATCAAGATCCCCGAGGGCGACGCCGTCTCCATCGAGGTGACCTGCAACAAGCCCGGCACCCCGGCCACCGGCCTTCGGGCAAAGGGCTGTCACGAGGTCCTGAACGTGAGCGGCCTGCTCGGCAGCACCAAGCAATGACTCGAACCTCTCCACTTGCAACCCATTGTCGATCGGTAAAGACGCGATCCGCCAAGCGATGGGTCTCCTTTCACCCGGATCGGTCCTGAAATCGACAGACCAGGTCTGAAAACCAACACCCGACAACCCCAGGTCAGCGGCCTGGGGTTGCTCTGTTGCACGGGTCGACTGCCGATCCCGTGCTGCCCTGGCATGGTCGACCGGCCGAGGGGCGACGCAGATCCCCACAACCCCGCCCAGGCCCTGATCACCGGTCCTGAGCGACGGGGACGTGCTCGCCGCGGCGCTGCGACACGGCGGGTGGACACGCCGCTCGCGCGGGCGGTATCCGTTCCGGCTGTACGCGACCTGAGCTCTTCCGCCGAGAGCGCCTCATTCGCGTGCGCCGGAGGCGCGGGCGACGGGCCGTGCCGGGACGTCGCCCGCGAGCAGGTCGTCACGAGCAGACGGCCGATGGCACCGGCGGAAGCGGTGATGAAGATCCCCCGGTGTCTCTCTGCCGTCTCGTGGCGGTCAGGACGGGCGCGGGATGTATGCCAGGCCGTGCGCCCCCGGCTCGCCGCGCTTGGCGATGTCCAGCCTGGCGAGCGGCGTGAGCGTCTCCAGGTCGATGACGTCGAGAGTGGAGGAGAAGACGCAGGAGACATACGCGAGGCGGCCGTCCGGTGAGGAGTGGACGGTCAACGGGAAGAGACCGACCTCGAGTTCGCCGAGGCGTTCCCGGGTGGCCGCCGAGAACACGACGAGGCGGCCCGGCACCGTGCGGCCAGGCCCGGAGGAGGGGCCGGGCACCAGGCCGGCCTGGCCGGCGAGCAGCCTGCCCGTCGACGTCAGGTGCACGGGGACGACGACGTCCTCCGTGGGGAGGATCCCGGTCACGGACAGCGTGCGGGTGTCGATGACCCGGATGCCGTGTGGCCCGCTCTCCGGTGCGCCGGCGTACGGCGCGGCGACGAAGACCGAAGCCCCATCGGCCGACACGGCCAGTCCCTCGCTGCCCGGCACCTCGATCTTCGCCGTGAGCACGCCCTGTTCGAGGTCGACGACCGACACGAACGGCGCTTCCTTGTTGGTCGCGTAGCCCGTCCGCCCGGCCGGATCGATGGCGAACCAGTGCGGTCCGGGTGCCTGCGTGTCGATCCTGCCCAGGGGCTTGCGGCCGGTGGTGTCGACGACCACCACGCCGCCGGGGCGGTCCGCCGAGCCCTCCACGCTGACGTAGAGGCGGCCGCGCGCCGGATCCAATGCCAAGCCGTGCGGGCCGTGTTCGGGGGCGAGGTCGACGACCTCCACGATGCGGCGGGTGTCGGGGTCGATGGCGGTCAGCTCGGTGCCACGGCCGCTGTTGGCGTGGTAGTACCCCGAGCGGTACGCCGTGGTGCACCACAGCAGCCGCTGTGTCGGGTCGAAGCACAACTCATGAGGCTCGGCGGGGACTTCGATCTCGCCGATACGGCGGTCGGTGGCGGCGTCGTGGAACGAGACGGTGGGCCCGCTCTGGCTGACGACGGCCAGCACGTCGCCTTCTCGGCCGGCCCGGGGTGACTGCTGCACAGGTGGCTCCTCGATTGATTCCTCGAGCGGTTGTCGTGGACGGCTCCACTCTCCGCGTGGGAGACTTCCGCAGCAATGCAAAGATCGGCAGCCAATACTTGCCTGGCACGCAAAAACCAAGCTCAGGAGCGGTCGCTGCGGTGATGGATCTCAACCTGCTGCGCGTGCTGGACGCCCTGCTCCAGGAGAACAGCGTGACCCGCGCCGCCGAGCGGCTCGGCACCTCGCCCGCGGCGGCCAGCCGTGCGCTCGCCCGGCTGCGCCGTGCCGTCGGCGATCCGCTGCTGGTCCGCGCGGGTCAGCGGATGGTGCCGACACCACGGGCGCTGGAACTGCGGGACCAGGTCGCCGTGTTGCTGCGCGGCTGCGACGACGTGCTGCGGCCGGGCGCCGGTTTCGACCCGGTGCATCTGCGCCGCTCCTTCACGGTGCAGGCCACCGATCTGCTGCTGACGGGTCTGGCAGGTGCGCTGGTCGACCGGATCCACGCGGAGGCCCCGCACGTGGACGTGGCCTTCCTGCCGGAGGCGATGGAGGGCGGCCCCGCGCTGCGGCAGGGGCTGGTCGACGTGGAGCTGGGCGTCCTCGACCATCTGGACCCCGAGATCCACACCCGGGACCTCATGAGCGCGCGGCTGCTCGGTGTCGCCCGCAGCGGCCATCCCCTCTTCACCGGACGGATCGACGCCCGGCGCTTCGCCGCGGCCGGCCACATCGGCGTCTCCCGGCTCGGCAAGCGCACCGGGCCGATCGACCGCGCGCTCGCGGACCTCGGACTGCGGCGCCGGACGGCGGTCGTCGTGCCCAGCCACACGGCCGCGATGATGCTCGCCCGGGACACCGACCTGATCGCCCTCACCCTGCCCGACTGGATCCCCGGCACCATCTCCGCGCTGGGCCTGCGAACCTTTCCGATCCCCCTCGACGTGGCGCCCCTGGACCTCGGGATGGCCTGGCACCCCCGCAACACGGCCGATCCGGGGCATCGTTGGTTCCGCGATCTGCTGGCCGCCGCGGTCCTGGACCGGACCGGCGTGCGCGATGAGCCGGGCCGGTCCGACGCCACGGGCTGACGTACCCGGCCGCAGTCCCGAACCGACGTCGGGTCATGTGAACCGTGCGGACCAGGTGGTTCGAACGCGGGAGCGGCGACCGCACCCCCGCGCCGGCAAACCCAGCGGGTGCCCCGCGTCGGCACCTCCCGCGGGTGCCCCTCGTCCCATGGCCGCGCTCACCCGTCCGAGCTACCCGGCCGGGTCCCTGTGTGTGTCCGGGCCCGGGGACGGGGAGCGGCACGCACCGTGGGACGCGGGACCGGGACGGACAGTGAGGGAAGATGATCGTATCGGTGGTGTCGATGCCCGAAGGGATCGCCGTGCGCACGGACCTGGCCGGGGCCCGTGCGCGCCTCGCCGCGTCCGGCTTCCTGTTCGTCGACGTCCAGCTGCCCGACGATCCGTCGGCCGAGGTCCCGCCGCCCGCCGCCGGGCTCGGTCTGGCGGCCGAGTGCCCGCCCTGGTTCGGCCGGGCGGGCGAGCCGGCACGGGCCGAGTTCCTCACCGACAGGGCCGGGTTCGTCGTCCCCGTCGTGGCGGACGGCCAGGTGGCCCATCTGCACGTGCTGGTGACGGAACGCCACCTGGTCACGCTGCACCGGGGACCGGCCCAGCCGGTGGAGAGCCTCGTCGAACGGCTGGGGCAGGAGAACCCTCCCGACACCGCGGCCATGCTGTTCCTGCTGCTCCAGGAGGCCCTGGACACCTTCCGCCGCGCCGCGGTGGCGGACCTGCTGACGGTGGAGGACCTCGAGGACGAGATGTTCGAGCGGCGCAGCCCCGACCAGGTCTACCGCCTGTCCCGGCTGCGCCGGAGTGCCGCGCTCCTGCACCACCACCTCCTGCCCTACCTCCAGGCGACGGACGAGCTGTTCACGCGCAGGCAGCTCAACCGCGACTTCGCGGAGGAGCGCCGGCGCCTCGCCCGGGAGTTCCAGCACACCGGCCGGCTGGTGCTCACGGACATCCAGTCCCTGCAGGAGGCCACGCGGCGGGCCTTCGCCAGCTATTCCTCACTCGTGTCGGGGGAGCAGAACGGCGTCATCAACCGGCTGGCGATCGTGTCGACGATCTTCCTTCCGCTGACGTTCCTGACCGGCTACTTCGGCATGAACTTCACCTACCTCACCGACGAGATGGAGAGCAAGGCGGTCTTCTGGCTCCTGGCCGTCGCCCTGCAGGCCGGTGTGCTGCTCGCCGCCCTCTACGTCCTGCACCGCACCCACATCTGGCGCACGCTCCGCGACTCCGACGGCCTGGGCGACCGGTGAGGCGGGGCTGGGTTCCCGTTCACGGCCCCGCCCCGCCGGCCGGGGTGCGGGGGCCGGCGGGCTCGGCGGCCGCGGCCCACAGGTCGTCGAAGCGTCTGACCTGCTCCCCCACCCGGCCGGCGTCCGCGTCCAGCGAGGTCTTCACATAGCGCTGGCGCACGTCCGGCACGAACTCCAGGAACAGCTCGTCGTCGAAGATCACCACATCCCTGGTGGCGCCGATCGCCCGGGCCAGCGAGGCGGACAGCAGCAGCACACGCACCTCGATGCCCCGGGCCCGCTGCTGTTCGCACAGCGCGTCCAGGTCGTCGGGCTGTTCGCCGGCCTCCACGATGAACAGGCGCCGGATCCGCACGTCGTGCTCGCGCATCACCGCCCGCTGCGCGTCCATGTAGTGCCCCGCCGGATCGGTGTTCCAGAAGGCGCGGTCGACGGAGCTGCTGGTGGCGTCGATGGTCTTGCGGGCGCATCCGGTGAGCCTGATGAGCCACTCGATGTTGTCCCGCTCCCAGACGGCGGTCATTCCGGTGAGCGCCGCGAGGACGGAGGACAGGCTGGCTATCTCGGCGCGGGTGAACGCCTTCACGATGGGCGGCCCCTGCAGCCCCACCTGAGTGGCGCTCCTGACCAGGCGGGTGACGTCCTCGGCGCTCATCCCCGACTCGTCGAGCCCCTTCAGCAGCCCGCCGACCTCGTCGACCCGCGTGAAGTCGTCGAGGATCCGCTGTGTGTGGGTGCGCTGCCCGGTCTCCACCGACGCCAGCCGCTGCTCGAAGTCGACCATGTACTGCACGATCAGCGCCGCCCCGCCGATGACGACGGACATCGCGAGCTTCCACAGTTCGTCCTGGGACTGGTTGATCATGTTGGTGATCACGTAGGCGACCGTGCCCACCACAATCGTGACCAGCGTCTTCAGTACGACGGGTGGAATGCGCGGTTCCCGCGTCGTGGCCGAATCCGGCGTGCCCCGCTCTCCGTCCATGTCCACCTCTCGTCGGCAGGTCTTCGTCGGGTCATGTGCCGATTGGTGCTCTTGGTGTTGGTGCCGGTGGTGTCTGTGCTCGTGGTGTCGGTGCTTGGGGTGTCCCTGCTCGTGGTGTCCCTGCTCGTGGTGTCCGTGCTCGTGGTGTTCGTGCCTGTGGTGTCCGTGCCTGTGGTGTCCGTGCCTGTGGTGTCCGTGCTCGTGGTGTCGGTGCTCCTGTCGTTGTGGGTGGTGTGGGTCAGCGTGCGTTCAGCACCTCGTCGTGTGCCGCCGGGACGGCCCGGACGGCCAGCTGGTCCCGGATGCGCTGGACCAGGTTCCGCCACTGCCGGGTGAACCCGGGCTGCCGTTCCAGGGACTCCCAGAGCGGTGCCAGTTCCGGCTCCACGCGCGCCCTCGGCATCCACAGGTGGAGCAGGTGGTCGACGAGCGGGCGCAGCACCTTGAGCGCGGTGGCCCCGTCGGCGGCACCGAGCCGCAGGCCGTCGAGCTTGTCGCCGACCGTGGTCAGCAGCCAGTCGTGCAGGGCGAGGTCCTCGCAGAGCGCCGCCGCCGCGGCCGGGCGGGTCCCCTCCGGCAGCCGCAGCTCCACCGTGCGCAGGCCCTCCTCGCCCACGGTGAAGCGCAGGGACGGCCGCTCGCCGGCGGCGGGCAGCGCGGCCCAGCGCAGCCGGGTGCCGGCGGAGGTGAGCGGAGCGTCGTAGTCGAGGAGTTCGTGCCGGCGTTCGATCCGGGCCAGCAGGCTCTCGGCGACGGCGCCCACGTCCAGCTCGTCCGGCCCGTTCCCGGCGAGGAAGCCCTCGGCGACGGCGGGCGCGGGCAGCCGGCCCACGGGAACCAGGACGCCCGGACGGACCAGGTACCAGCCCCATGGCCGGCGGTCGGGGCCGGTGCCCGGGGCGTGGAAGTGGGCCGTCGCCTGCAGCACCCGGCCCTCCACGAGGACGGCGCCGGCCGTCACGGTGCCGACGGCGCGCACCTTGGCGCCCGTGGCGGTGGGCAGCCGGCAGTCCACTCCGGTGAGGACGTCCGGGGAGACGGCGCACCGGTTGGGGCGGCGGGAGACGCGGACCCGCTCGTCGGCGCGCAGCCGCAGCAGCCGCTCGGCCGTGCGCTCGTCGACGGCGTCCCGGGTGGGCAGCAGACAGGTGCGCACCTCGCCGCAGACGACGGCAAACCGCCCGCCCGCTCCCGGGGCCCCCGTGCCGTCGCCCATGTCAGAGCCCCGGCGGGAAGACGTAGGAGACCCGCTCGGCGACGGCCGCGGGCACGGTCACGCCCTCGCGGGCGGAGCGCTCGGTGACCTGCTCAATAACGGCGGCCTCGATCTGCACCTGGTCCAGGACGACGCGTACGGCGTGTTCCACGGGCAGGAAGCGGGCCGGGAGCACGCTGCAGGTGCCGTACGCGGTGAAGGGCGCGGCCCGCGGGTCGAGCCGCAGGACCGGCGGAAGGGCGTCCCAGTCGGCGGGGAAGACGCCGGACTCCCAGGGGACGGGGACCGGCACGGCCCTGCCGTTGTCGCGCAGCAGGCCGAGCCGGGCCAGCTGCCACACCGAGGCGAGGAAGGCGCAGGACCAGGTGCGCCGTTCCTCCGGCCCGTCCCACAGTTCGACGTCCAGGAAGACGGAGTGGCCGCGGGCCAGGGTCTCGCGGGGCGGCTGCCACACGTCGGAGGCGTCGAGGGCCGGCGAGACGCGCTGGGAGGGGGTGCGCCGGCCGTTGCTGAGCCAGCCGGTGCGGCCGACGGGCGGCCGGTAGCCGGTGCTGCCGGGCGGCGGCGACTCGACGAGCCGGTGCAGCACGGACTCGGCGAGCGCGGACGGGTCCTGGTGGCCGGGTGCCGCGGTGGTGGCACAGCCCGACTCGCGGGCCAGGTAGTCGATCGTCAGGCCCGCCGCCCGTGCGGCGTCCAGCAGGGGCGGTATCAGTTCGGCGGGGGTGGACAGGCGGCTGAAGTAGTCGTCGACGAGGAAGCAGGTGCTGATGCGGGGACGCCGGCCCGGCGCCGGCGGGACGGCCCCGGCCCGCACGGCCTCCACCCACGGGCGTACGGCGGTGAAGTGCCGGGCCAGCCGCCCCGGGCCGTCGGCGAAGTCCTCCATGTACAGATGGCCGAGTTCCAGCGAGAGGTGGGAGAAGGGCACCGACTCGGTGCGCGGCTGCGCGCTGGTCTCCCGGAAGGCGGTGCCGGCGTCGCTCATTAGAGGACCACCCCTTCTGCGGCCCTCTTCGGTAGGGTTGTGACCTCTCGGTCCCGGTGGGTGCATGGCTTGTGTCGCGAGCTGCTCGACGGCCACTGTGAGTTGTGCCAGCCCCGCCGGGCCGAGGCCGTCTGATCGGTATCAGGGACACGCCCCGCAGAGGGCCGGTTGATGAGCTCCCGGCAGACGTCCTCACCATCGGGCAGGTGCTCCGCGCACGACACAGGAGTACTTCTTTCGTGTACATCGGATGGGACTGGGCGACCGAGACCCATGACGTGACGGTCATGGACAACTCCGGTGCCCGAGTGACCCGTTGGGAGTTCGCGCACACCGAGGAGGGCATCGCCCGGACCCTGGCCGAACTGGCGAAGTACGGCAGTCCGGCGGATCTGCCGGTGGCCATCGGGACCACCCGCGGCCTGGTCGTGGACCGGCTGCCGGCCGCCGGGCACCCGGTGGTGCCGGTACACCCGAACGCCTTCCACGCGATGCGCCCGCGCTGGGGCGCCTCCAAGGCCAAGACCGACGCGGGCGACAGCCTCAAACTCGCCGACTACCTGCGCATCGACGGGCACTTCCTGCCCCGCCTGGAACCGACCGAGCGGGCCACCGTGGAGATCCAGGCCCTGACCCGGCAGCGGGCCGACCACGTCGCGGCCCGCGTCGCCGCCGTCCACCAGCTCGCCGCCCTGCTGGACGCGCACTGGCCCGGCGGCAAGGCCGTCTTCTCCAGCCTCGACAGCGACATCGCCCTGGCCTTCCTGGAGCGATATCCCACCGCGGCCTCCGCCGCCAGGCTCACCGCCGGACGGCTGGAAGCCTGGTGCGGACGCCATGGCTACCCCGGCCGCAAACCCGGCGACGTCCTGATCGAGCGCGTGCGCTCCGCGCCGGCGCCTGCCTCCCGCCTCGGCGATACCGTCATCGAGCAGCTGGTCCGCGTCCAGGTCCAGCTCGCGCGGAGCATCCGGACCACCGTCCGCACCCTGGACCAGGCCATCGCAAGCGCCGTGGAAACCCACCCCTACGCACCGCTGTTCGCGACCATGCCCCGCATCGGGAAGATCAATCCCGGGCAGATCACCGGCGAGATCGGCCCGATCCTGGAACGCTCCAGGACCAGCGAACAATTCATCGCCGAGACCGGCGTTGTCCCCGTGACCCGGGCCTCCGGCAAGTCCCGCGTGGTCACCTTCCGCTACGCGGCCAACCGCCGCGCCCGGCCGGCCATCGTCGGCTACGCCGACAACAGCAGACACGGCAGCGACTGGGCCGCGAAGATCTACAACGACGCCCGGGCCGCCAAGAAACGCCACCCCCACGCCGCCCGCGTCCTCGCCCGCTCCTGGCTGCGGGTGATCTGGGCGTGCTGGCGCACCGGCACCTGCTACGACCCCGAGATCCACCGCGGCAGCAACAAGACCAAGCAGGACCCGGACACGCCTCTGGCGGCATAGAGGTTGACTCAGGGAACTCACAGCTCCCCCCAGTACTTGTCGTCGGTCAGCCGCGCGGCGAGTTCCCCCATGGCCTGCCAGGTCTGGAGGCCGGCGATCCGGCTGTCGAGGACGTCCTCGTCGGTGATCAGCTGTTCGCGCCACATCAGGACGGGTTCCAGCGGGATGGACGCCAGGACCCGGGTCTTGCCGATGCCCAGGGCGGCGGCCAGCGCCTCCAGTTGGCGGTCGCCCTGGTGCATCCAGGCGGCCTGCTGCGGTGGCGCCTGGGACCACAGCGGCGACTGCAGGTCGGGCACGGCGGCGCGGACGAACCGCAGGGACCCCGCGAGCCGGTCCGGGTCGTGGCCCATGGCGGCGCCGGTCCGCAGGATGCCCTGCTCCCCCGCGAACAGTTCGGCCGCCGCCATGACGTGCTGACGGGTCCAGCGGTGGTAGACGAGCCAGCGGGTCCTGATCCGCGACAGCCCGTTGCGGGGCGCGGTGGCCGCCAGGGCCAGGTCCATGGCGTAACTGCGTCCGGCGCTCAGGTCGACGATGATGACGTCGAATTCGCGTTTGAGGCGCAGCAGCAGATCGATGCAGCGGTGCAGGTTCTCCTCGCTGGTGACGAACTCGCCGCCGGTGCGGTCGCCGGGCAGCAGCACCAGCCGGCCCGAGCCGGCGGGCCGGTGCCTCAGCACGGGGTGTTCGGTGCGGTTCCAGACGTTCACCCACGGCGGCTCGCCGGTCCTGCCCTGGAGGTAGGAGTGCAGTCCGGGGCCCTCGGACCCGGCGAGCACGTCGGGCAGGTCGAAGACGGCCGCCGCGGTGGGCGAGCCGAAGTCGAAGTCCAGGTAGCAGACGTCGTCCCCGTCCAGCGCCCGGTGGTAGGCCAGGTTGGCGCTGGTGACCGAGCGGCCGGTGCCCCCCTTGTCGGAGGCGGCGAACACCAGCACCCTCACACCCCCGTACCGGAGTGCTCCCGGGCGCGTGCCAGGGAGTCGAGCCGGGCGAGCACGCCGAGGGCGAGGACGTAGGCGGTACCGGGCTGTTCGTCGACCAGGCGGCGGGCACGCCGCAGGTCCACCTCGATGCCCTTGAGTTCCTCCCCCTGCCGGCTCTTGGCGGCGGGGGCGGGCTGCTCCATCAGCTCCTTGCCGAAGAGGTGGGCCGACTCGTTGAGCAGTTCCCGGGCCAGGAATGCCACTTCCGTGCTGCGGATGGGCGGCTCGGAGTACAGGGCGTGCGCGGCGACCATGCACTCGGTGACGCGCTCGGTGACGCTCCAGGACACCGGGCCCCGGTGGGGCGGGGACTCGGGGTAGACGGCGTGCACGTTGTCCCACAGGCCGTCGCCGTCGCCGTCGGCGATGCGGCGCTGCCAGAGGTGGTCGAGGGTGCTCTCGGCGAGCTTCAGCAGGCGGTCCTGCGCCGCGATGTTCCGGGACAGCGCGCACAGCTGGACGGTCCGCTTCAGCAGCTGCGCGGAGAAGTCCGTCATCGTCCACTGCATGGGCGGGCCCAGGGTCTCGCTGCCCAGCAGCGGGAGGGACACACCGGGGTTGTGCAGGGCCACGGCGGGGTCCTCGCGGGTGGTGCCGCTGGTGATCCGGCCGCGCTCGGCGAGGCGTTCCATGACCGAGACGGTGCGGGTGAGATCGTCGTCCGTGGCGCGCCGGCGCACCAGGTCGTGGACCAGGATGGCGGCGACGGACAGGGAGAAGTACTCGGACTCCAGCGGCTCGAGCGTGGTCCGCCAGGGGATCTCCTCCAGCGGCCAGGTGCCCTCGCCGAAGCGGGCGATGCCCGACCAGTACTGCTGGGTGATCTCCCAGCGCAGCCGGAGCGCCTCGGCGAGCTTCTGCTGTTCGGGGCTGAGCAGGCCGAGGACGAGGGTGCGTTCGGAGAACAGGTCGAGGATGCCGTCCAGGGCGACGACGGTGAAGTACAGGTACGGAACGGGCGGGGCGATGCCGTCGGCCTGCTTGCCGATCGGCTCGGCGGTCTCCACCTCGGGTGCGCCGCGCACCAGGCTCCAGGCCCAGCCGCACTCGAACAGCCGGTTCTCGTTGCGCAGTTCGTCGATGACGTCGGCGTCAAGGCCGAGGGTGACGCTTTCCGCCATGACGGCGCGCAGCGCCCGGAACCGGTCCTGGAAGCGTTGCAGGACATGCCGTTCGGACAGGCGTCCGCGGCCGAGCAGCCGGATCAGGGCCCGTCCCTGCGCGGAGCCGGTGTCGACGACGTTGACGGTGTAGGAGCGCAGCAGGCCGACCATGGCGGCGGTGAGCCGGGTGCTGGCCGCCTCCCACAGCGCGTCGATCTGTTTGCGGGTGCTCGCCCGCTGTGTCCTGCCCCGGTAGACCCGGAGGAAGCCGAGGGTGGCCAGGCACAGCGTGACCGACATCGAGTAGGAGTCGACGACCGGTACCTCCCGCTGTTCCCGGGTGAGTTCCCGTCCGGAGTCGGCGGGGACGAAGTAGCTGCCGCCGGCGAAGGACGGGCCCGCGTTGCCGTGCCGTTCCATGAACTCGGACAGGACGGCCACGAGGGTGCGCGGGATTCCGGTGGCGTCGCCCACGGCCCTCAGTGCCCGCTCGACGTCGCCCGGGGTGATGTCGGGGTCGTCCAGCCGGAGCGAGGGGATCTCGGTGGCCGGGTACATGAGGCAGAGCAGCCGCTCCGCGTCCGCCACCGTGCTGAGCCCGCCCGGTGTGTCCCAGGACCACGCTCCGTCCGCGAAGGAGTGACGAGCCATCGCCTGCCAGATGCTCAGCAGGTGCTGGCGCGGCTTGATCAGCATGGTGTGCCCCCTGTTCTGTGCCCCCTCACAGATCACTCCGCCCCCGCGGAGGGACTTCTCAGGGGTTACCCCCGCCGCGGAAACCGCAAGCAAGGATCATGGACGCATAGCCTGGACGCACTTCCTCCGGTTTTCCGATCCGGTGGATCCGCAGGTCGCCTTCCCTGGCGTGGCGTGCGACACCGGCCGTGATCTGCGACTCGCTCACGTCGTACGCGGGAAAGGCCAGTCCGCCCACCTCGTATCCCGTGGAATGCTCCATGAACGCCGCGGCGAAAGGCGCCCCGGGCTGGAGGGAGCCGAAAAAGCACTCGAGCGAGCGGTCGAACTCCGCCGGCGAGCCGGATATGGATTCGGCCACGAAGAACATGGTGCCGAGTTGCCACTGGGCCGCCCGGCCGAGGAGGTGGAAGAGGTTTCCCCGCTCGACGCGGGCGATCCGGGACAGTGCGGCCCACGGCCCCCCGGGTACACCGGCGTAGGCGTCGTCCGTGCGCAGTTCGCTCCAGAAGGCGTCCCAGCCGCTGTCGCACGCGTCCCCCGCCAGCTGCCGGCGCAGGTATTCCACGTTCGGACGGGACCGGTCCAGCAGGGTGATCTCGTCGCACCAGGGCAGCATCAGAAGACTCGGATAGAGATTGGCTCCGGCGCCGACGTCGATTCCGCGGACCCGCCGTCCGGGGAAACGACGGAAATGATCAGTGAAGTGGGTGCGGACGAGGCTCATGATATGCGCGTCGACGTCGAGAACGGTGCGGTAGTTGCGCCAGACGTAGTCCAGGGGATCGAACTCGTCCCACCGAGCGTCGGTGTTCAACTGCGCCTGGCCAACCGGGGGTCCCAAAGGCATGCCCCACCGTATCAACGCCTCCTCTTTCCCGGCCGGCTCGTAATTGATCTGCCGGCCGGAGCGGAAGCACGGGGGGCGCACGGCAGCATTCGCCGCCCAGGGCGGTTTCAGGGGCCTTGAACCGCCGCCGGTGACCGGGCGATTCTGTTCGGATGCCAGCGACGCGCCGGTCCGTACGGGTACGGAACACCACCGGGGACGGCCTGCCCGTACGGATACGGAAGGCCACCGAGCACGACCTGGACGAGATCCGGCGGCTCGACGCGGAGGCCTTCCCCGGGGATCCGTACCCCTACTTCGTCCTGCGGCAGTACGTCGACGCGTTCGCGGACGGCTTCCTCGTGCTGGAGGAGGACGGGGGACGGGGCCTGTGCGGCTACGTCCTGGCCACTCCGGCGCACCAGGGGGTCAGCTGGGTCTTCAGCCTGTGCGTGACGCCCCGCATGCGCCGCAGGGGGCTGGGCCGGTGGCTGATGACCGAGCTGCTCGGGCGGCTGCGCGCGGCCGGCGCGCGCACCGTGCGGCTGTCGGTCGAGCCCGGCAACCGTCCGGCCGTCCTGCTCTACGGCGAACTGGGGTTCACCTCCGCGGGCGGCTGCCACCGCGACTATTTCGGCCCGGGCGAGCACCGGCTTCTCATGACACGCGTCCTGTGAACCGCCCGCCCCCCGCCACGCCACCGGCCCGGAACTCGCGGCCCGTTACGGCTCCCGGACACGGCCCGCGCCGGCATGCCGAGGACCCGGCCCGGGCGGTGGTGTGCCCGGGCCGGGTCCTCCCCTCACGTCAGGGACCGCGCGGGGTGGTTCTGGGCGAGGACGTGGGCATCTCCTCCGGCCGCATCACGCACAGGGCCCAGATGATGAACCCCGAGAACGCGATCATGACGACCGACCACACCGGGTAGTACGGCAGCGAGAGGAAGTTCGCGAGGATGATCAGCCCCGCGATGGTCACGCCGGCCACGCGCGCCCACGTCGATCCCTGGAACAGCCCGAGGCCGACGATCACGGCGATCACCCCGAGGATGAGGTGGGTCCAGCCCCAGCCGGTGAGGTCGAACTGGAAGACGTAGTTGCGCGTGTTGACGAAGACGTCGTCCTGGGCGATGCCCATGATGCCCCGGAAGATGTCGAGCACTCCGGCGATCATCAGCATGACGGCTGCGAAGGCCGTCAGTCCGGTGGCCCAGGCCTGCTTCGCCGTGTGCGGACGTGCGGTGTGGGTCGATGCCATCTTCTGCCTCGTTTCGTCTCGTCCGGCGGCTCAGCGGCGGCCGGGTGTGGAGGTGACGGAGGGGTCGGGGGCCTCGTGAGCGGGGGCCGCGGGGGCCGTACCTCCCGTGGGGGCGCCGCCGGAGAGGATCATCGCCTTGGCCCGGGCGAACTCCTCGTCCGAGATGTCTCCCCGGGACCGCAGCTCCGACAGCCGGGCGAGTTCGTCGACGTGGGACTTGCTTCCGCCGGCGGTCTCGCGGACGTAGGAGTCGAACGCCTCCTGCTGCCGGCGCGCCTGCGCGATCTCCCGCTTGCTCATGCTCTTGCCGCGGGCGATGACGTAGACGAGGACGCCGAGGAACGGCAGCACGATGCAGAACACCAGCCAGCCGGCCTTCGCCCAGCCGCTCATGCCGTCGTCCCGGAAGATGTCGACGACGACCCGGAAGAGCAGGACGAACCACATGATCCACAGGAAGAACCACAGCATCGTCCAGAAGGCGCTCAGCAGCGGATAGTCGTACGCGAGGTTCATCTGCGTGCTCATTTCTCTCCTTCGTTCCGGGCCTTCGCCCGGCTGCCGCACTCCGGCGTCTCTCAGCGTGCGCACGGCAAGCGCCGGGCGCCTCACCCGAGGCGGGTGAGCGTGGTGGCCGCCGCCCCGGCCGCACCCGCGGCCGGGTCCGGTCGGCCCGCCGCGGTCCGGTCAGCCGGCCGCGGGGTGCGCGTCGTCGGCCCGCGCGCCCGGGCCCGGCCGGGCCGGTCCCGCGGCGGAGGCGAGCACCGCCAGGATGATCATGACGGCGAGCACCAGGCACAGGATCAGGGCCACGACGCCCGCGGTCGGGTAGTTCCAGAGCAGCAGGGCCAGGGCTCCGGCCCCGATGACGATGCCGGTGGTCCAGGACCGGTGGGCGTCGAGCCAGCGTCCCGTCGAGCCGGTGTGCAGACCGGCGCGTTCCAGCGCACGGCCGGCCGCGGTCGTGCCCCGTACGGCCAGCTTCCGCACCGCGCGGGCCAGCCGCCCGGGGCCGTACAGGTAGGCGGCCACGGCGGTGATCACGGCGAGCACCAGCAGGGTGCGCGTGCTGTTGCGCAGGAACCGCACCAGCGTGTCGTAGACGACCGCGGCGGCGTCCGGGGGCAGGGTGGCCGGCGGCACGGAGTCCAGGTAGATCCGGCGGGCCACGGCGAGCGCGATCAGCAGCACCACCATCATCACGCCGATGCCGATGGCCGTGACCAGCAGCATGAACCGGTGCGAGGGCGCGGCCCACACGGTGAGCGCGGCGAACAGGAGCGTGATCACCGGCAGCCAGGTGCCCACCACGTCGAGCAGCCGCATGGCGCCCTGGGCCTCGTGCAGCTTGTCGGCCTCGAACAGCGTGACCGTCCGGTCGGGCGCGGGGATGGCGGAGGCCTTCTCGAAGCCGGCGGCCACCAGCCGCTGTTTGACCTGGTCGACGACGACGCCGATGTCCAGTTGCACATCGTCGCCCTGGGCGCGCAGGGCACCGCTCTGGTCGCCGGTGAGCACGTTCACCAGAGCGGTCTGCGCCTGCCGGTTGGAGGCCACCCAGACCTGCTTGAAGGCGTCGCTGGTGACGACCCGGCCCACGATGCCGCGCACCGCGTCGGTGATCGCGCCGCGCAGCGGGCCGGTGAGCGCGGTGGACCCGTCCACGACGCGCGGCGGGGCACCGGCGTTCTGCAGCGCCTTGGTCAGGGACGCGGTGAGCGCCTGTACGTCGATGTTGTCCACCACCCGGTTGGTCAGGCGGTCGATCACGACGTTCTGCACGGCGGGCTCGGAGGCGAGGGGGGCGACCGTCTGCACGTAACGGTCGGTGTCCGTGACCGTGTTGTGCACCCAGGCGGCGACGACGGCCAGGGGCGCGAGCACCAGCGTGACCACCAGCAGGACCACGGCGCCCGCGCGGCGCAGCCTGCGGTGCTTGACCGCGGCCGCTCTGCGCAACCGCTGGTACTCCTCGAACTGGGCGGCGCTGAGGGCGTGCCCGGACTCCGGAGCGGCGTCGGGCGTGGGCGGGACGGAGGCACCGGTCGATGCCATGGATCCTCCTGGGAGTCGGACCGTGCTCGGGTTCGCGGCTCGGGCCGTGGCCCGGCTCGGGCTCGGGCCGTGGCCCGGCTCGGGCTCGGGCGGTGCCCGGACTCGCGGCTCGGGCGGTGCCCGGACCCGGGCCTCAGACCGTGGTGGTGGGTCCGGAAAGGCGGGCCGTGCGCGCCTTGCGCAGCGCCGACCGCCAGGCGACGGCGACGCCCAGCTCGACCAGGCCGAGCAGGACGAGCCACAGTCCGAGCAGCCGGGTCAGGAAGAGGGCCGACTGGGCGGGCAGCGCCAGCACCACGATGCCGGCGACGATGCCGAGGGCCGCGGCGCCCAGGACGACGCCCCGGTGCGCCAGGTCCTTCACGGCGAGGGCCGTGTAGGCGCCGAGCATGCCGGTCAGCAGCCAGACGATGCCGACGATCAGCGAGAGCGCGGCGACGGTCTGCAGCGGATGCCGCAGGCACAGCACTCCGGCGAGGACGAACAGCACCGCGACGAGCAGCCGCGGCAGCCGTTCGCCGTGCCCCTCCCGGGAGAACGCGGCGACGAACTTGAACGCTCCGGCGACCAGCAGGTACAGGCCGACGATCACGGCCAGGACGTGCAGCGTCTCGTCCGGCCAGACGAGCACGATGATTCCGGGCACCAGGGTGGCCAGCGCGGACGCCAGGATCCAGGTCCAGGAGCTGCCGAGTCCGGCCAGTACGTCGGTGGCGTCCCCGGGCGTGCCGGGGGCCGTCCCGCCGGGCTCGCTGTCCGATCCGGCATGTGCCGCCGAACCACGCGATACGGTCATGGCTCCTCCTCGCGGGATCGGTTGCGGGTCGTCGCCGGACCGCCGGCGGGACGGTGTGCGAGGACCCGAGGCCAGAGTCCCGCGCCGCGGCCGCCGCCGGGTCACCCCTCACGGGTGATCCGTTTCCGTCCTTCCCGCGGTGGCCTGGGATGGGACTCGTGCACGCTCTCCCGGCCCGGAGCGGAAGGGACACGAGATGAGCGAACCAGCACCGCCCCGGCCGCGCCGGGACCCCTGGCCGCGTGCCCGGCGGGGGGAGGCCCTCATGGTCCTCGCCCGCTCCCTGCTCATCACCACCGGGCTCGTCCTCGCCTACTACCTGCTGCCGCTGGACTCGCACAGCACGGCCGGCACGTCGGCCGTGCTCGCGAGCGGGCTGGTGGGCGTGGGCCTGGTGTTCACCTGGGAGGTCCTGGTCATCACGCGGTCGCCGCACCCCCGGCTCAAGGCCGTCGAGGCGCTGGCGACGACCCTGCCGCTGTTCCTGCTGCTGTTCTCCAGCGCGTACTACCTCCTGGACCACGCCGTCCCCGGCTCCTTCACCGAGCGGCTGACCAGGACGGACGCCCTGTATTTCACCCTGACGACGTTCACCACCGTGGGATACGGCGACATCACCGCGCGGTCCCAGACGGGACGGGTGCTGGCCATGCTGCAGATGGCGGGCGGACTGCTGCTGGTGGGCGTCGCAGCGCGGGTGCTGACCAGCGCGATCCAGGCGGGCCTGCGCCAGCAGCACCGGGACCGGCCGCCCCGGTAGGGGGTTTTGCGGTGCGGCTCACCCCGGAAAGCGTTGCGAAACGGCCCGCACCGGACACCAGCGGGACGGCCCGCACCGGACACCAGCGGGACGGCCCGCTCCGGTACACCCGCCGGCCCGCCTGCCCGAAGGCCCGGGCCGCGCCGCTCACTCGGGGATGCGGCGCAGTTCCAGCACGCGCAGGCCCAGCGACTGGCAGCGGGCCAGCAGTCCGTACAGATGCGCGTCGTCCACCACGGGACCGAACAGGACGGTCTGACCGGACATCATCACGTGGTCCAGCTCCGGGAAGGCCTTGGTCAGCGTCTCCGACATGTGCCCGTCGACGCGGATCTCGTAGCGCATCAGCTGCTCTCCCGCGGTGCCTGGGAACGGGCGTGCCACGCCCCCTGTGTGAGCCTGCGCCCTGGGGGACGTACGGGCCTCACCCGGCACAGGTGATACGGCTCGCCGGGCGGGCCCGGCGGCGCGGCGGGCCCGGCGGCGCGGCGCGCGGGTGTCAGTGGGTCAGCACGATCTTGAACGTGAGGATCAGCAGACCGATCACCAGGTTGACCGCGGCGCTGAGCGCGACCAGGCGCCAGGAGGCGCCCGCGCGGCGGGCCGCGGCCATGGACCAGCCCACCTGCCCGGCGACCGCCACGGCGAGTCCCAGCCACACCGCGCCGGCCAGGTCCAGGCCGAGCAGCGGGCTGACGGCGACCGCGACGGCCGGCGGCACGGCGGCCTTGACGATCGGCCACTCGTCGCGGCACACGTGCAGCACCATCCGGCGGTCCAGCCCGTGCTGGGCCAGCCGCGCACCGAACAGCTCGGCGTGCACGTGCCCCAGCCAGAACACCACCCCGGTGAGCAGCAGCAGCACGGCCAGCTGGATGCGCGGGAACTCGCCCACCGCTCCGGCGCCGACCACCACGGAGGCGGCGAGCATCGAGCCGTACACGCCGCCCGTGTAGTCGGTGTGGGCCCTGCGCCCGGCCGCGCGCGCCGGGGTTCCGGTGCCGCCGGCCCCGGCCCGGGACACGGCGCTCACAGCAGCTCCAGCTCGCGGGCCCGGCGGACCGCCTCGTTGCGGCGGTTGACGCCGAGCTTGCGGTAGACGCTCTTGAGGTGGGTCTTGACCGTGTTCACCGACACGAAGAGGTCCGCGGCGATCTCCTCGGTCGACATCATCTGCGCGAGCCGCCGGAGCACGTCGCGCTCCCGGCCGCTCAGCTCCTCGACGACCGGCGCGGCGGGCCGCTCCGCGTGGAGCGCGGCGCCGGGCCCGGCGGCGGTGTGCCCGAAGGGCCAGTCCCGGCCGGGCTCCCGGGGCGTGTCGGCGCGCAGCAGCCGGCGCAGCCACGGGCCGGCCTCGAGGAAGGGCCGCCGCAGCCGGTCCCGGCGGGCCTCCAGCAGCGCCCGCGAGGCCAGCCGGTGCGCGGTGGCGTGGTCGCCCGCCCGGTCGGCGGCCTCGGCCCGGACCAGCAGGGCGCGCACCGTCACCGCGGGACCGGCGTGCTCCCCGGCGTCCAGGCTCTCCAGCAGTTCGAGGGCGGCCTCCCGGTTCCCCGCGGCCAGTTGGGCGCGGGCGGCGGCCACGGCGCAGCCGGTGTCCCGCCCGGCGGCCTCCTGGACCACTTTCACGGCCGTCTCGGGACGGCCCTCGGCCAGATGGGCGGCGGAGGCGATCAGCGCCGTGTGGTCCTCGGCCCAGGGCGAGGCCACCGCCGCGGGCACGGCCGTCCCGGCGGTCTCCAGGGCGGCCCGGACCCGGCCGCGGGCCAGTTGCAGGCGGGCCCGTGCCATGAGCAGGCAGGCCGCGGTCACGGGGTCCGGCGGCCCGGGCCGGCCGGCCGTCGCCAGGTCCAGCAGGGCCTGGGCCTGGTCGAGCTCGTCGCGTTCGACGGCCACCGCTGCCAGGACCAGGTGCGCGAGGCCCGAGCCGGTCTCCTCGGACAGGCCGAAGCGCTCCGCGTCGGCCAGGGCCGCCCGGGCCCCGCGTTCGGCGCGGGCGGGCCGGCCGGTGAGCTGGTCGATGAGCGCGAGCTGGCTGAGGGAGTCCTCCCGGGGCAGCGCCGTCGCCGCCCCGCCCGAGGGCTCCGCGACCACGCGCAGGGCGGCGCGGGCGTCGTCGAACCGTCCGGCCCACAGCCGCGCCGAGCCCAGGTGGGTCTGCAGCAGGGCGGCGAGTTCGGGGTGCTGGTCCAGCAGTGCGGGCGGAAGGTCGTGCCGCAGCCGCCTGGCCCGTTCCGCCGCGTGCTCGGCCAGGCCGGGGGAACCGGTCAGCCGGGCGGTGAGGACGTCCAGCAGGGCGCAGCTCAGCCGGGCCGCCGCGGTGCCCGGCGCGTTCCGGCCGTCCGGTTCCCGCCCGGTTCCGGGCCCGTCCAGCTCCCGCCGGGCGTGTTCCAGATGGAACCGGGCGCGGTCCAGGTCGCGCCCGGACAGCTCGCGCGCCGCGCGCACCAGGTCCGCCTCGGGACCGGCGACGTCGGGGGTCATGCGGGCGAACAGCCCGTCCAGGTTGCCGGAGCGCAGGCCGGTGAAGAACTGCCCGATCGCCAGGTCGTCGACGAGCGCGCGAGCGGTGAACTCCCAGTCGCCCGCGGCCGCGCCGTGGGCGAGGGTCTCGGGCAGCGGCCCGGCGTGCCGCAGCCACTCGGCGGCCCTGCGGTGCAGTTCGGTCTCCAGACCCGGGCAGCGCACCCGGAGGTGGGCGCCGAGGATCTCCGCGAAGAGCGGGTGAAGGCGGTACCAGGAGTGGCCCAGGTGCTCGACGAAGGCGTTCGCGCGGTGCAGTCCGGTCAGGATCGGCTCGGCGTCGCGGCGGCCGGCGAGGGCGTTGGCGAGGTCCGGGCAGAAGCGGTCGAGGACGCTCACGCGCAGCAACAGGTCCTGGGTCTCGGCGGGCTGCCGCCGCAGCACCTCGGCCAGCAGGAAGTCGGCGATGGTGCTCTGCCCGGCCTCGAACTCCTTGAGGTAGGTCTCGGGGTCGCTGCTCTCCCGCGCGGCCAGGGCGCACAGCCGCAGGCCCGCCGCCCAGCCCCGGGTGCGCTCCACCAGCGCGCGGGCGGCGGCCTCGCCCAGGCGCAGGCCGTGCAGCTCCAGCAGCGTCGTCGCCTCCTCGGGGGTGAAGGCGAGTTCGGCGTCCCGGATCTCGGTGAGGGTGCCGTCGGCGCGGTACCGGTGCAGGGGAAGCAGGGGTTCGCTGCGGGTGACGAGGACCAGGCGCAGGCCCCGTCCGGCGTGCTGCAGGACGAACCCGAGCTGTTCCGCGATCTCGGGGGCGGTCACGCGGTCGTACTCGTCGAGGACGACGGTCACGGGCCGCTCCCGCCCGTTCAGTTCCGCGGCGAGCCGGGCGAGCAGCGCGTGGTCCACCGCGCCTGCGTCGGCCGGGGAGCCGATCTCGCCGGCCTCGCGCACCCCGCCGGCCCGCAGGGCCTCCAGCAGATAGGCCCAGAAGACGCCGGGCGCCTGGTCGGTGGTGTCGCAGGTCAGCCAGGCGACCGGCGGGGCCTGGCGGTCCGCCCAGTCGGCGGCGAGCAGCGTCTTGCCCGCGCCCGCGCCGCCGTTGACCATCGTCAGCGGTGTGTCCAGCGCCTGGTCGAGATGGTCGAGGAGGCGCTGCCGGCGCAGGAAGGTGGCGGGCCGCACCGGTACGGCGAACCGGGTACGCAGGAAGGGGTCGCCCAGAGGATCCACACCTTCGGCCGTGCTCCCGGGCTTGGGGTCACCGGAATCGGACACCGCGCTCACCACCACTGTCCGTCATGTCCTGGGCAGCGCTCACCTCGCTCAGGATCTCAGGCTTTCGCGGGGCGCGCGCGTTGCGGAAGGAGCCGGTGCGCCATCCCGTCCGGGCTCGCGCGGTGAGGTGGCCGGTCACCGGCCCGCGCGGTGAGGTGGCCGGTCACCGGCCCCCGCGTCGTGACGCGGCCGGTCACCGGCCCTGCGCGGTGACGTGGCCGTCCCCGGCCCCGTGTGCGGGCGACGCGGCCGGAGTCACCGGCCCCCCGCGCGCGCCCGGCCGGACCGGCCCCCGCCGCACACCCAGCCCGACCGGCGCGCCGCTCCCACCGGGTGTACGGGGCCTGGACGGCGTGCCGCTCACCCCGGGCGCGCGGGGCCGGGCCGGCCCTGCGAGTGCGGAGGGCCCCGGGGCGGCGCAATCTGGACGTGTTCCCCGTGAGCGGTACGCGTGCGGCGGGCCGGACGGGACGGCCGGGCCGTGAGGAGGGACCAGTGGCGGACGGCGACCCCGGGCAGCGCCTGGACGAGAGGTCGGTCTCCATGCTGGAGGCCCTCTTCACCAGCGCACCGATCGGGCTGCACCTGGTGGACACCGACCTGCGGGTGGTCCGGCTCAACACCGCCACACCCGCCATGCAGGGGGTGCCGCTGTCGCATCTCGTCGGGCGACCGGTGCGCGAGGCCTACCGCATGGTCGAGGACAACGACGTGGAGAGCGTCCTGCGGGAGGTTCTGCACACCGGTACTCCCCTGTCGAAGCGCATCGTCCGGGCGCGCATCCGGGGTGACCCTCCGCAGGAGCGCCACTTCGAGGTCTCCGCCCAGCGCCTGGAGAACCCGCGGCAAGAGGTGCTCGGCCTCGCGATCACCGCGATCGACGTCACCGAGCGCGAACAGGCGCGCGCCCGCACCCGCGTGCTCGACGCGATCCGCCGGCGGGTGGGGCGGACGCTGGATCCGGCGGTGACCGGCGAGGAGTTCGTCGGCGCGGTGGTGCCCGATTTCGCCGACATCGCGGTCGTGGAGGTGGTGGACTCGGTGATCCGCGGCGACGAGCCCCCGCTGGCCCCGCTGCCGCCGGGCACCCCCCTGATGCGCACCGCGTTCGCCAGCAGCCACCCGAGACCGCCGCAGGCCCACCCGGTCGGTGACATACGCCGCCTGCCGGCGCCCACGCCCTACACCCAGGCCCTGACCGACCTGCGCCCCCGCGTGGTGCCGCTGGGCCCGTCCGCCGAGTGGATGTCCGTGGACCCGCACCGCGCCGAGGCGATCCACCAGTCGCAGTCCCACACCCTGCTCGTGGTGCCGCTGGCCCTGCGCGACACCGCGCTCGGCCTGGTCAGTCTGTACCGTGCGGGCCAGTCCCCGCCGTTCGACACGGGCGACCGGCAACTGGCGGTGGAGCTGGCCGCGCACACGGCGCTGTGCATCGACAACGCCCGCCGTTTCATCCGCGAGCACACCGTCGCCGCCACGGTCCAGCGCCAGCTGCTGCCCCGGCGCCCCGAGACCCACGCCTCCCTGGAGACGGCCTACCTGTCGGTCACGGGCGCGGACCCCGGCGCCTGGTACGACACCGTCGCGCTGTCCAGCGCCCGTACCGCGCTGGTGGTGGGCAACGTCTCCGGGCGCGGGCTGAACGCCGCCGCGACCATGGGCCAGCTGCGGACGGTCATACGGTCCCTGTCGGCGTTCGACCTCGCTCCCGACGAGCTGCTCGCCCGGCTGCACGACACGGCGGGCGAGCTCGCCTTCGAGCGGGCCAATCTGCCGCTGGGCGACCCCGTGCGCCGTGAGGCGCTCACCGCCAACTGCGTGTACGCCATCCACGACCCCCTGACCGGAACCTGCGTGATGGCGTCGGCCGGCCGGCTGGCGGCCGTCGTGGTCCACCCCGACCACACGGTCACGATGCCGGACGCCCCCGCCGGGCCGTGCCTGGGCACGACCGAGGACGCGCCGTTCGCGACCGTCGAGTTCAAGGTGCCCGACGGCAGCGTGCTGGTCTTCACCAGCGATCCGGTCCTCACCGCCTACCTCGCCGACGCCTCCCAGCCGCTGAAGACGGCGCCCGACTACGCCGACCGGCGGCTGCAGGAGCTGTGCGACGCCATCGTGTACTCCCTGCCGGAGGGCGTCTGGTCGGGCGACGCGGCGGTGATCGTGGCCCGCACCCGCTCCTTCGCGCCGGAGGGCTTCGCGGCCTGGCGGCTCGACGCCGACCCCGCCTCGGTGGCGACCGCCCGGCGCCGCACCCGCGCCCAGCTCGCCGCCTGGAACGTGGACCCCGAGACCGCCTTCAACACGGAGCTGATCGTCAGCGAGCTCGTCACCAACGCGGTCCGCCACGGCGCCCCGCCCATCGAGCTGCGCCTCATCAACGACCGCAACCTGACCTGCGAGGTGCGGGACTCGGGACCGGCCGCCCCGCACCTGCGGCACGCCCGGGTGGCGGACGAGGGCGGCCGGGGCCTGTTCATCGCCGCGCAGCTCGCCCAGGCGTGGGGCACGCGGTTCACCACCGAGGGCAAGACCGTCTGGACCGAACAGGCGCTTGCGGACAGCGGCTGACGGCCGCGTTCCCGGCCGTCCGAGCGGGGGCGGCGTCTCGCGGGCCTTCGGGACGGGCGTGCCGGGCGGGCCGGCGGGCCGGGTTCAGGGCCGCAGGCTGCCGACGATCTGCGCGGTGGCCACCAGCCCCTCGTGGATGGTGGGCGCCATGCTGGAGCCGGCCAGGAAGAACCCGAGCAGCACGCAGACCAGCGCGTGGGAGAACTTCAGCGCGCCGTTGCGCACGAAGATGATCGCGAGGATCGCCAGCAGCAGCACGACCGAGATGGAAATGGCCATCGTCATCCTCCTCCGCCGCGCCCGCTTCGCGGCTTTCGGCCGCAAGTGTGGCGCAGTGGAGGAGCGGACCGGGCGGCAGACGTGTCCGCCGTTCGTGTGGTTCCGCACGGGCCCGGCCGGGCGTGTCGGGTACGGCGGCCGCAACCGCACCCGCCGACCACGCGCGCCCGGCCGCCGGGACCGCGCGGCGCGCACCGCGGGCCGCCCGGGGCCCGGGGCCCGGGGGCCGGCTCCCGGCTCCCGGCTCCCGGCTCCCGGCTCCCGGCTCCCGGCTCCCGGCTCCCGGCTCCCGGCTCCCGGCTCCCGGGGAGGATCCGTCGTCGAGCCGGACGGCCCGCGACGTCCTGCGTGCCGTCCCGCAGACCTTCCTGTGCTGTGCGCCGTCGGTGTGCGTGGCGGAAACGCCGGTCCGGGGCGGCGGGGCGGGCCCGTCCGTGCAGGGGCGGGCCCGCCCCCGACACCGTCGGGCGGACGGTGTCCGGGAGCCGGGCGGGTCGGGCGCCTGCGCCGGGATCAGGGCGCCTGGAGGTCGACCAGCCCGGCCAGCGCCTCGCGATGGGCGCCCGCCGTGCCGTACGCGATCGAGTCCGCCTTGGCCCGCTTGAGGTGGAGGTGGACCGGATGCTCCCACGTCATGCCGATCCCGCCGTGCAGTTGCAGCGCCTCCTCGGCGGCGTGGACGGCGACGGGTGCGGCGTAGGCCTGCGCGACGGCGACCGCCACGTCGACGTCCTCGTCGCGGGCGAGCGCGTCGGCCGCGTTGCGGGCGGCGGCGCGCAGCCCGGCGACCTCCAGCCACAGCTGGGCCAGCCGGTGCTTGATCGCCTGGAAGCCGCCGACGGGCCGGTTGAACTGCTTGCGCTCCTTCAGGTAGCGGACCGTCTCCGTCAGCGTCCAGTCGGCCAGGCCCAGTTGCTCGGAGGCGAGCAGTCCGGCCCCGGCGCGCAGGGCCCGCCGTACGGCGGGTTCGGCGGCGCCCAGCCGGCGGCCGGACGCGCCGTCCAGCCGTACGGCGGCCAGCGGGCGGGTGAGGTCGAGGGACACCTGCGGGGTGACGGTCACCGCCTGCGCGTCCACGGCGTACAGCCCGCCGTCGTCGGCGGGCACGAGCAGGACGTCGGCGGCGGCCGCGTCCGCGATGCCGGTCAGTTCGCCGTGCAGGGCGCCGCCCTCGAGCCGTGCCGCCGGGAACGCGGCCCCTGGCGCCGCGTGCAGCCCTACGGCGAGTGCGCCCCGGGTGCGCCCGGAGGCGAGGGCGCCCAGCAGTTCCTCGTCGGCGCAGGCCAGCAGGGCCTCGGTGGCGACGACGGCGCTGGTGAGGTAGGGCACGGGGGCGACGGCCCGGCCGAGCTCCTCCAGGACGACGGCCGCCTCCCGGTGGGTGGCGCCGTGGCCGCCCAGCTTCTCCGGCACCAGCAGGCCGGCCAGGCCCATCCCGTCGGCGAGCGACGTCCACAGGGCGAGGTCGTGCGGAGTCCGCGACTCCACCCGCGCGATCACGCCCGCCGGGTCGCAGTGGTCGGTGAGCAGGTCCCGCACCGCGGAGCGCAGCGCCTCCTCCTCCTCGGAGTACAGCAGATCCGTCATCGGGCGAGGTCCTTCCAGGCGACGTCCTTGTCGGTGCGCGGCTCGGGGGGCAGGCCCAGGACGCGCTCGGCGACGATGTTCAGCAGGACCTCGTTGGTCCCGCCCTCGATGCTGTTGCCCTTGGCCCGCAGATAGCGGTAGCCCGCGTCCCGGCCGGTGAAGTCGACCAGCTCCGGGCGGCGCATGGTCCAGTCGTCGTACAGCAGTCCCTCCGCGCCGCGCAGTTCCACCTCCAGGCCGCTGATCTCCTGGTTGAGGCGGGCGAAGGCGAGCTTCATGCCGGAGCCCTCCGGGCCGGGCTGGCCGGCGACGAGCTGCTGGCGCAGCCGCTCGCCGGTGAGGCGGACGACCTCGGCCTCCACCCACAGCCCCAGCAGCCGCTGGTGCAGGTCGTGGGTGCGCAGCTCCGGGCGCTCGCGCCAGGTCCTGGCCACCGGGCCGATCATGCCGCCCTCGCGGGGCAGCCGCATGCCGCCGATGGACACGCGCTCGTTCATCAGGGTGGTCTGCGCGACCCGCCAGCCGTCGCCGACCGCGCCGAGGCGGCGGGAGTCGGGGATGCGGACGTCGGTGAGGAAGACCTCGTTGAACTCGGCCTCGCCGGTGATCTGCCGCAGCGGCCGCACCTCGACGCCGGGGTCGGTCATGTCGCAGAGGAAGTAGGTGATGCCGGCGTGCTTGGGCACGTCCGGGTCGGTGCGGGCGATCAGGATGGCCCAGCGGGCGACGTGGGCGCTTGACGTCCACACCTTCTGCCCGTTGACGATCCAGTCTCCCCCGCCCCCGCCCCCGTCTTCGCCCGGTCCGGAGGCGCCCCCTTCGTCCCGGACGGCGCGGGTGCCCAGGGCGGCCAGGTCGGAGCCGGCGCCGGGCTCGCTGAAGAGCTGGCACCAGACCTCCTCGCCGGTCCACAGCGGCCTGAGGAAGCGCTGCTTCTGCTCCTCGGCGCCGTAGCGCAGGATGGTCGGGGCGGCCATGCCCAGGCCGATGCCGATGCGGCGCGGGTCGTTGTCGGGCGCGCCGGCCGCCTCGAGTTCGGCGTCCACCACGGCCTGGAGCGAGCGGGGAGCGCCCAGTCCGCCGAGACCCTCGGGGTAGTGCACCCAGGCGAGTCCGGCGTCGAAGCGGGCCCTGAGGAAGTCGAGGCGGTCGGTGGCCGCGGGCGGGTGCGCGGCCAGCAACTCGCGGGTGCGGCGGCGCAGTTCCGCCGCGTCGATGGGGTGGTCGGTCATGCGGCGGCTCCGTTCTCCAGCGCGGGCACCACGGCGATACGGCCGGTGGTGACGCCGTCGGCGACCCGCTGGACGGCGTCGGCGGCGCCGCCCAGCGGCACCCGCTCGCTCACCAGCGGCCTGATCGCGCCCCGGTCGGCCAGCTCGGTGAGCTGTTCGTGGCAGTGCTGGACCAGCTTCGGGTTCTTGGTGTTGTACAGGCCCCAGTGCAGGCCCAGGATGGAGTAGTTCTTGACCAGCGCGTGGTTGAGGGCGGGGCTGGGGATGGTGCCGCTCGCGAAGCCCACGACCACGATCCGGCCCTCGAAGGCGACGGTCTTGGCGGACTGGGCGTAGGCCTGGCCGCCGACCGGGTCGTAGATCACGTCGGCGCCCCGGCCGCCGGTGGCCTCCTTGACCGCGGCGACGACGTCCTCGGCGTGCCGGTCGATCACGACGTCGCAGCCGAGCCCACGGGCCACGTCGGCCTTCGCGGCCCCGCCGACGACGCCGACGACGGTGGCGCCGGCCGCCTTGCCGAGCTGCACGGCCGCGCTGCCCACTCCCCCGGCGGCGGCGTGCACGAGCAGCGTCTCGCCCGCCTGGAGGTGCGCACGGCGGTGCAGCCCGAACCAGCCGGTCTGGTAGCCGATGTGCAGGGCGGCGGCCTCGGCGTCGTCGAGGGCGTCGGGCGCGGGCAGCAGGGCGGCGGCGTCGGCGACGGCGTACTGGGCGAAACCGCCGTACGGCAGCGCGGGGTTGGCGATCACCCGGCGGCCGTCCTCGGTCTCGCCGCAGATCTCCACCCCGGGGGTGAACGGCAGCGGCGGCCTGACCTGGTACTGGCCGCGGCACATCAGCGCGTCCGGGAAGTTGATGTTCGCGGCGCGCACCTTCAGCACGACCTGGCCGTCGCCGGGGACGGGTGGCGCGGTCTCCTCCAGGCGCATCACCTCGCCCGGTTCGCCGTTCTCGTGCACTCGCCATGCCTGCATGCGCCGCCTCCAGGGGACCGCGTTTCACCGGACTGGAACGGATCGCATACTAAGCGGTCGCTTGCCCATCGGGGAACACCCGGTCTCAGTCGTCCTCGCCACGCCGCGACGGCCGCGCGCGCACATGCATGCGTTCCCCCTGCGGTCCGAACAGGCTGAGGAACTCCACCGGCCCCTCTCCCGTGGAGCCGAACCAGTGCGGCACGCGCGTGTCGAACTCGGCCGCCTCCCCCGCGCCGAGCACCACGTCGTGCTCGCCGAGCACGACGCGCAGCCTCCCGGACAGCACGTACAGCCACTCGTAGCCCTCGTGGGTGCGCGGGTCCGGCTCCTGCCTGCGCCGCGGTTCGAGCACCTTGAAGGCCTGCAGGCCGCCCGGCTGCCGGGTCAGCGGCCAGTGGGTGCGGCCCCCGCGCACGAACGGCCTGGCCCGCACCCGCGGGTCGCCCACCGGAGGCGCGCCGACCAGTTCGTCCAGCGGCACCCGGTGGGCCCGCGCGATGGGCAGCAGCAGCTCCAGGCTGGGTTTGCGCAGCCCGGACTCCAGCCGCGAGAGCGTGCTGACGGAGATGCCGGTCGTCTCCGAGAGGGCGGCGAGGGTGACCTCCCGCTCCTTGCGGATGCGCCGCAGCCTCGGCCCCACACCCGCCAGTACGTCGTCCGTCGTCATGTCGACATTGCAGGTTCGGCAAAGACGTTTGTCAATCCGGCAGGGCGCGGGCGATGGTCGGCGGCGGAGGTGGTCGGCCATGACCGGGAAGACGGAGACGACCGGGACGACGGGGAAGACGCGGAAGACGACGACGGGGAAGACGGCGACGGAGAAGGCGGAAGCGGTGCGGAGGGCACCCGACGGGCACGGGTACGAAGCGGTCGTCGTCGGGGGCGGCGCGGCGGGGCTGTCCGCCGCGCTGGTCCTCGGCCGCGCGCGGCGGCGCACCCTGGTCGTCGACGCGGGCGAGCCGCGCAACGCGCCCGCCGCGCACATGCAGGGGTTCCTGTCCCGGGACGGCATGCCGCCGGCCGAGTTCCTCGCCACCGGCCGCGCGGAGATCGCCCGGTACGGGGTCGGACTGGTACGGGACCGGGCGGTGCGGGCCGGACGCGACGCGGAGGGGCGGTTCGAGGTGACCCTGGCCGGCGGCGACACGGTCCGCGCCCGCCACCTGGTCGTCGCCACCGGTCTGCAGGACGAACTGCCGCGGGTCCCGGGCGTGGCCGCGCGCTTCGGCCGGGATGTGCTGCACTGCCCCTACTGCCACGGCTGGGAGGTCCGCGACCGGGCCTTCGGCGTGCTGGCCACCACGCCGACGAGCGTCCACCAGGCGCTGATGGTGACCCAGTGGTCCAAGGACGTGACGCTCTTCCTGCACGAGGTGGCCGGGGAGCGACTGTCCGCCGAGGACCTGGACCGGCTGGCCGCGGCCGGGGTCGAGGTGGTGCCCGGCGAGGTGGCGGAACTCGTCGTCGAGGACGACCGGCTCACGGGCGTGCGCCTGGCCGGGGACACCGCCTCCGGGCAGGGTGCGGTGCACCCCTGCGAGGCGCTGTTCGTGGCCCCGCGCGCGGTCCCGCGGACCGGCCTGCTCGAACAGTTGGGCGCAGAGCTGACCGAGACCCCGTTCGGCGCGTACCCCGTCGTCGACGAGCGGGGCCTGACCACCGTGCCCGGACTGTGGGCGGCGGGGAACGCGAGCGGGTTCGCCGAGCAGGTGATCAACGCGGCCAGCCGTGGCTACCGGGCGGGCGCGGCGATCAACGGCGAACTGCTGTTCGCCGACCTGGACGCCGCCGTCGCCGCCCGCGCGGCCGCGAGGGACGGCGGCGTGCACGGCACGGACGGCGCGAAGGGAGCGGACGGCGCGGACGGCGAGGACGCCTGACCGCACTCCCCCGCACGGCGGCCGCCTCCCGGGGTCCGGGCCGTTCCAGAGCCCGGCAGGCTTCCCACAGTGCCGTCCCACAGCCCGGGACCCGGAGCCGGGGACCTCCCGAGGCCGGGCCCCTCCCGGAGCCGGGCCCCTCCCGGGGTGCCGCGCAGGTGTGGAGCGGTCCCCTCCGGTGCACCATGACTGCATGCTGCTCGCCCGGCTGGCACAGGTGTCACGGGAGGTCGCGGCCACTTCGGCGCGGTCCCGGAAGATCGCGCTGCTCGCGCAGCTGTTCCGGGACGCGGACGCGGACGACGTGCCGGTCGTCATTCCGTACCTGGCGGGACGGCTGCCGCAGGGGCGGCTGGGCGTGGGCTGGAAGGTGCTGGGACGCGAGGTCGCGCCGGCCGCCGAGGCCACGCTCACGGTACGGGCGGTGGATGCCCGGCTGACCGAGCTCGGCAAGGTGTCAGGGCCCGGCTCGCAGGCCGAACGGTCCGGGATCGTGGGCGAGTTGATGGGCGCGGCCACCGAGGACGAGCAGCGCTTCCTGCGGGGCCTGCTCACCGGGGAGGTCCGGCAGGGGGCGCTGGACGCCATCGCCGTCGAGGGTCTGGCCGAGGCCACGGGCGCGCCGCCCGCGCAGGTGCGGCGGGCGGTGATGCTGGCCGGGTCGCTGCAGACGGTGGCGCGGGCGCTGCTGGCCGAGGGACCGGCGGCGCTGGAGCGGTTCCGGCTCACCGTGGGCCGTCCGGTGCTGCCGATGCTCGCGCAGAGCGCCTCCTCGGTGGCGGAGGCGGTGGAGAGGCTGGGCGCGTGCGCCGTCGAGGAGAAGCTGGACGGCATCCGGGTGCAGGTGCACCGGGACGGCGGCAGCGTACGCGTCCACACCCGCACGCTGGACGACATCACCGCCCGGCTGCCGGAGGTCACCGCGGCCGCGCTGGAGCTGGCCGGGGACCGGTTCGTGCTGGACGGCGAGGTGATCTCCTTCACCGCGGACGGGCGCCCGCGCTCGTTCCAGGAGACGGCCGGGCGTGTGGGGTCCCGGCTGGACGTGGCGGCGGCGGCCGAGGCCGTTCCGGTCTCCCCGGTGTTCTTCGACGCGCTCGCGGTCGGCGACCGGGACCTGCTGGACCTGCCGTTCGCCGAGCGGCACGCCGAGCTGGCCCGGCTGGTCCCGGAGCCGATGCGGGTCGCCCGTGCCCTGGTCGGCGGCCCGGCGGACACCCGGCGGGCCGAGGAGTTCCTCGCCACGACCCTGGAGCGCGGCCACGAGGGCGTCGTGGTGAAGGCGCTCGACGCGCCGTACAGCGCGGGCCGGCGCGGAGCCTCCTGGCTGAAGGTCAAGCCCGTGCACACCCTGGACCTGGTGGTCCTGGCCGCCGAGTGGGGCCACGGCCGGCGCACCGGCCGGCTGTCCAATCTGCACCTGGGCGCGCGGACCGCGGACGGCGGCTTCGCCATGCTCGGCAAGACCTTCAAGGGCATGACCGACACGCTGCTGGCCTGGCAGACCGGGCGCCTGCGGGAGCTGGCCGTCGAGGAGCGGGGCTGGGGCGTCGTCGTACGGCCCGAACTCGTCGCCGAGATCGCCTACGACGGCCTGCAGCGCTCCAGCCGCTACCCGGCGGGGGTCACCCTCCGCTTCGCCCGCCTCGTGCGCTACCGCGAGGACAAGCGCCCCGAGGACGCGGACACCGTGGAGCAGGTGCTGGCCGCCCATCCGCAGGTGCGGCCGTGACGGGCGCGGGGCGGGACCGGCGCGGCAGGCGCAGCGCCGGCCTGCTGCTGTACCGGCGCGCCGGCGACGGGCTGGAGGTCCTGCTCGGGCACATGGGCGGTCCGCTGTGGACCAGGCGCGAGGCCGGGGCGTGGACGGTGCCCAAGGGCGAGTACGAGCCGGACGAGCCCGCCTGGGACGCCGCCCGCCGTGAGTTCCGCGAGGAGCTGGGGCTGGCGCCGCCCGACGGCGAGCCGTTGCCCCTCGGCGAGGTCCGGCAGCGCAACGGCAAGGTGGTCACGGCCTGGGCGGTCGAGGGCGACCTCGACCCGGAGTCGATCGTCCCCGGCACCTTCCGGATGGAGTGGCCGCCCCGGTCCGGGAACGTGCGGGAGTTCCCGGAGATCGACCGCGTGGCGTGGTTCGGGCTCGACCGCGCCCGCCAGGTGATCGTCACGGCCCAGGCCGCGTTTCTCGACCGACTGGCTGAGCACTCGCTCTGAGGAGGCCGCACGCGTTGCGTTCGGCACCGCGGCGCGCGAAGGTCGAAGCACAGCCCGCTCGAAGGGGAGGTCAGCCATGTCCATCGCCACGGTGAACCCGGCCACCGGCGAGACGCTCAAGACGTACGAGGCCATGGACGAGGAGGAGGTCGAGCGCCGGCTCCAGCTCGCCGAGGCCACCTTCCGTACGTACCGGACCACGGGTTTCGACGAGCGCGCCCGGCTGATGAACCGGGCCGCCGACCTCCTCGACGAGGACCGGGAGGAGATCGCCCGTGTCATGACCACGGAGATGGGTAAGCCGGTCAAGCAGGCCCGCGCGGAGGCGGCCAAGTGCGCCAAGGCGATGCGCTGGTACGCCGAGCGCGCCGAGGGACTGCTCGCCGACGAGGAGCCCGCCGAGTCCGACGTGAAGGACTCCGGCGCCTCCCGTGCCCTGGTCCGCTACCGGCCGCTCGGCCCGGTGCTCGCCGTGATGCCCTGGAACTTCCCCCTGTGGCAGGTCGTCCGGTTCGCGGCGCCCGCGCTGATGGCCGGCAACGTCGGCCTGCTCAAGCACGCCTCCAACGTGCCGCAGACCGCCCTGTACCTGGAGGACCTCTTCCACCGGGCCGGATTCCCCGAGGGCTGCTTCCAGACGCTGCTGATCGGCTCCGGTGCGGTCGACGACATCCTGCGCGACGAGCGGGTGCGGGCGGCCACGCTCACCGGCAGCGAGCCGGCCGGGCGGGCGGTCGCCTCCACCGCCGGGGAGATGATCAAGAAGACGGTGCTGGAGCTGGGCGGCAGCGACCCGTACATCGTGATGCCCTCGGCCGACGTCGACCGGGCCGCCGCGGTGGCGGTGACCGCACGGGTGCAGAACAACGGGCAGTCGTGCATCGCGGCCAAGCGGTTCATCGTGCACACGGACGTCTACGACGCCTTCGCCGAGCGTTTCGTGGCCGGTATGAAGGCGCTGAAGATGGGCGACCCGATGCAGGAGGACACCGAGATCGGGCCGCTCTCCAGCGAGCGCGGGCGTGCCGATCTGGAGGAGCTGGTCGACGACGCCAGGCGTGCCGGCGCGAGCGTGCTGTGCGGCGGCGAACGGCCCGCCTGGCCGGGCTGGTACTACCCGCCGACCGTGCTGGCCGGCGTCACCCGGGAGATGCGCATCCACCGGGAGGAGGCCTTCGGGCCGGTCGCCACGCTGTACCGCGCGGGCGACCTGGACGAGGCCGTGCTGATCGCCAACGACTCGCTGTTCGGCCTGAGTTCGAACGTGTGGACGCGGGACGGGGCCGAGGTCGACCGGTTCGTACGGGACCTGGAGGCGGGCGGGGTGTTCTTCAACGGGATGACCGCCTCCCATCCGGCGCTGCCGTTCGGCGGGGTGAAGCGCTCGGGGTACGGGCGTGAGCTGTCCGGGCACGGAATCCGCGAGTTCTGCAACATCACCACGGTATGGCACGGAGCGTGAGGCTTCCGCGGCTACGATCCTTTTTGTGAACCGCGAAGTGACTCTGCCTCTGATCGTCGACGACCGCGGTGCCCTGCAGGTGGCCGCGGCCGACGTGAGCAAGCTGCTGCGGACGGTGGGCGGCAGGTGGCTGCGTCTGGTCGAGGCCGGCCAGGAGGGTCTCGACGAGGACACGGTGGCCGCCCTGACGATCGAACTGGCCAAGCTGGCGGACCGCATCGACGTCGCGTGCATCGCCCACAGCAGCGGGGCGGCCTCCGGGTGAGCGGCCGCGGCGGTGCCCGTCCTCCGGGGCCGCCGCGAGTCCGCCGGGTCCCTCGCGCGGCCGGGCCCGGCCGGGGCGAGCCGACCGCAAGTGGCCCCGGCCGTATGTGTGTTGAGCCGTCGCCGCACGCGCTGGGGCGTTCAGAAGAGGACGACGGCACGGTGCGCCTGGACCCGCCGTCGCCGCACGCGCGGGGGCGTTCCTTCCGTGACCCGTCACTGTCACCGCCCCCGCCGTCCCCGTCACCGCCGTCCCCGTCACCGCCGTCACCGCCCCCGCCGTCCCCGTCACCGCCGTCCCCGTCACCGCCGTCACCGCCCCCGCCGTCCCCGTCACCGCCGGCGCTGTCACCGGTCCCGCCGTCCCCGTCACCGCCGGCGCTGTCACCGGTCCGGTGGGCACCGGCCTCCGGTCACCTCCGCACAGCCCGTGCACGCGCGCCCGGCCGAGCGGCCCGGAAGGAGGCGGCGCCCGCCGGCCCCCGGGCCCCCGTCCGCCCCGTAGGCCCGATCTCGACCGCCACGGCCCCCAGGCAGGCCACCGAAGGCCGGTTCGTCGGCCCGGACCGGCTCCCCCGGCTCCCGGGCTCGGCTCCGCCCCCACGGCCGGCCCGGCCGGCCCGCCGCCGCCCGTGCCGCGGCGAGCGCGGGCACCTCCGCAGCGGCCCTCGCGCGGCGGCCCCCGGTGGCCTCGCCCGAAGGTGTGCGTCCCCGCCCGAGGGCCCCCGCTGGGCCCACGCGATGGTGCCCTCCGGCCCCGCGCGGCGGTGCCCCCGTGGCCTCCGCGCGGCCCGCCCGTCGACGGCGATCGCGCGAACGGCCCCGTCCACGGGCCGGGCGCGGCGCGCGCCGGGCGGTTCGGCGTGCTGCGGCGCGTACCGGTCCGGCCCACCCGGCACGGGACGGCGGTCCGTTCGCACGCACGCCGCTGACCTGCGTCTTTCCTGACGCCGAGGGTCCGGCGCCGCTCGCTCGCGGGCCCCGTCGGGCACCGCGCGAGCCCGGCCGCGTGTCGCCGGATTGGAGTAGTCCGGCGCGAGATCGTCGCCCTCCCGGGCGATCGTGGGTGGACCACCCTTCTGGGTGCAACACCCTCTGACCGGGGGGCTACCGGCCTTCCGGAAGGCGAAAGCAGGCACGGCTCATGGCGACTTTGTGCAGACCCTCGGTGTCCGTTCCAGAGCACGTGATCACGATGGAGGAAACGCTGGAGCTCGCACGCTCCCGCCACGCGGACCATCCGCAACTCCCGCTGGCCCTCCGGCTGATCGAGAACACCGGTGTGCGCACCCGGCACATCGTGCAGCCCATCGAGGAGACCCTCAAGCACCCGGGCTTCGAGGACCGCAACAAGCTCTACGAGCGCGAGGCCAAGGCCCGCGTCCCCGCGGTCGTCCAGCGTGCGCTGGACGACGCCGAACTCCTGACCACGGACATCGATGTCATCATCTACGTCTCGTGCACGGGCTTCATGATGCCCTCGCTCACGGCGTGGCTGATCAACGAGATGGGCTTCGACTCGACCACCCGCCAGCTGCCCATAGCCCAGCTGGGCTGCGCGGCCGGCGGCGCGGCGATCAACCGGGCCCACGACTTCTGCTCGGCCTACCCGGACGCCAACGCGCTCATCGTGGCCTGCGAGTTCTGCTCGCTGTGCTACCAGCCCACCGACCTCGGCGTCGGCTCGCTGCTGTCGAACGGGCTGTTCGGCGACGGCATCGCGGCCGCCGCGGTACGCGGCACCGGCGGCACCGGCGTCCGGCTCGAGCGCAACGGCTCGTACCTGATCCCCAAGACCGAGGACTGGATCGCGTACGACGTCCGGGCCACCGGCTTCCACTTCCTGCTGGACAAGCGGGTGCCCGCCACCATGGAGCCGCTCGCCCCGGCCCTGAAGGACCTGGCCGGAGTGCACGGCTGGGACGCCACCGACCTGGACTTCTACGTCATCCACGCCGGCGGCCCCCGGATCCTGGACGACCTCAGCAAGTTCCTGGAGGTCGACCCGCACGCCTTCCGGTTCAGCCGGGCCACGCTCACCGAGTACGGCAACATCGCCAGCGCCGTCGTACTGGACGCGCTGCGCCGGCTGTTCGACGACGGCGGCGCCGCGGACCAGGCGCGCGGGCTGCTCGCCGGGTTCGGTCCGGGCATCACCGCGGAGATGTCCCTGGGCCGCTGGCAATCCGGGGAGGGGGCATGAGCGAGGAGACGCTCACCGAGACCCTGCCCCCGGTGCGGCACTGGCCGGTGCCCGACCTCCCCGGCGTCGACTTCGACCCGGTCCTGGCCGAGCTGATGGAGGAGGGCCCGGTCACCCGCGTCGAACTGCCCAACGGCGAGGGCTGGGCCTGGCTGGTGACCCGCATGGACGACGTGCGGTTCGTCACCAACGACCCCCGGTTCGGCCGGGCGGCCGTCATGGACCGCCAGGTCACCCGGCTGGCCCCGCACTTCATCCCCACCCGGGGCGCGGTCGGCTTCCTGGACCCGCCCGACCACACCCGGCTGCGCCGCGCGGTCGCTCCCGCCTTCACCGCGCGGGGCGTCCAGCGGGTGCGGGCCGGAGCCCGGCGCACGCTGGACGAACTGGTCCGCGCACTGCTGCGGGACGGGCCGCCCGCCGACCTGACCGCGGCGGTGCTCAGCCCGTTCCCCATCGCGGTGATCTGCGAGCTGATGGGCGTCCCCGCCGCCGACCGGCACGCCATGCACACCTGGACGCAGCTCATCCTGTCCTCCGCGCACGGCGCCGACGTCAGCGAGCAGGCCAAGGAGGAGATGGGCGCGTACTTCGCCGAGCTCGTCGAGGCGCGCACGGACAGCACCGAGGAGGACGTCACCTCCCTGCTCGGGGCGGCCGTGGGACGCGGCGAGATCACCCCGCAGGAGGCCGTCGGGCTCGCGGTGCTGCTGCAGATCGGCGGCGAGGCGGTGACCAACAACTGCGGGCAGATGTTCTACATCCTGCTGACCCGCCCCGAACTGGCCGCGCGGCTGCGCGCCGACCCGGGGATCCGGCCGCAGGCCATCGACGAACTGCTGCGCTACATCCCGCACCGCAACGCGGTGGGGCTGTCCCGGATCGCCCTGGAGGACGTGGAGATCAAGGGGGTGCGGATCCGGGCGGGCGACGCGGTCTACGTGTCGTACCTGGCCGCCAACCGCGACCCGGACGTCTTCCCGGACCCGGAGACGATCGACTTCTCGCGCAGCCCCAACCCCCATGTGGCGTTCGGCTTCGGCCCGCACTACTGCCCGGGCGGCCAGCTCGCCAGGATGGAGTCGAACCTGCTGGTCGACGCCCTGCTGGACCGTCTGCCCGGACTGCGGCTGGCGGTGCCGCCCGGTCGGGTGCCGTTCCGCAAGGGCGCGTTGATCCGCGGGCCCGAGGCCCTTCCCGTGACGTGGTGAGGCCGCCATGACCACCGAGGGGCTGCTCGTACCGCCGGGCCCGGACCGGATCGCCCGGACAGAGGGGCTGCTCGTGCCGCCGGGCCGGGGCCGGGTCGTCGAGACTCCGGCCCAGCGCGTGACCTTCAAGGTCACCGGCTCGCACTCGCGGTTCGCCTCCACCTTCGAGGTGGAGGTCCCGCCCGGCTTCGACGTGGGCGCGCATGTGCACACGCGCAGCGAGGAGTTGTTCTACGTGCTCGAGGGCGAGCTGGACGTGCTCGCCTTCGAACCCCGGGTGCGGACCCCCGACCGCTGGCAGCGATGGGAGTCCCGTTCCGGCAGCCGGGTGGTGCGGGCGGGCCCGGGCACGGTCATCGTGGTGCCCCCGGGCTGCCCGCACGCCTTCGCCAACCCCACCGACGCCCCGGCGAAGATGTTCTTCCAGGCGTCCCCGCCCCCCGATCACGAGCGGTACTTCGAGGAGCTGCTGGAGATCCTCGGCGACGGCGGCCCGCCGGACCACGCGGCGATCGAGGCGCTGCGCAGGCGGTACGACATCGAGCAGCTGACGCCGCTCAGACATCGCTGAACCGGACACGCCACGCGACGCGCCGCCGGGCCCGCGCAGGGCGGGTCCGGCACCGCCGGTCCCCGGCACCCGGCACGGCCGTGACCGGCACCCGGCACCGCTGTCACCGCCTGGCGCCGGGTCGCGCGGGCCGGCGGCCCGCGCGACCCGCCGGCCTAGCGGATCGGCATCCCGGAGACCGTGCGGGCGATCACCAGCCGCTGGATCTCGCTGGTCCCTTCGAAAATGGTGTAGATCGCCGCGTCGCGGTGCATCCGCTCCACCGGGTACTCCCGGGTGTAGCCGTTGCCGCCCAGGATCTGGATCGCCTGGGCGGTGACCTTCTTCGCGGTCTCACTGGCGAACAGCTTGGACATCGAGCCCTCGGCGGCCGTGAACGGCTTGCCGTTGACCGCCATCCACGAGGCGCGCCACACCAGCAGGCGGGCGGCGTCGATCTGCGTGCGCATGTCGGCGAGCTGGAAGGCGACGCCCTGGTTGTCGATGATCGGCCGGCCGAACTGCTCACGGGTCCTGGCGTAGTCGAGGGCGACCTCGTACGCGGCGCGGGCCGTGCCCACGGCCATCGCGCCGACCGCCGGACGCGAGGCCTCGAAGGTGGCCATCGCCGCGTTCTTGACGCGCTCGCCGCCCTTCCTGGCCTTCTCGCGGGCGCGGGCGAGGCGCTCGTCCAGCTTCTCCTTGCCGCCGAGCAGGCAGGAGCCGGGGACGCGCACGTTGTCGAGGATCACCTCGGCGGTGTGCGAGGCGCGGATGCCGTGCTTCTTGAACTTCTGGCCCTGGGCGAGGCCCGGGGTGCCCGGCGGGACGATGAAGGAGGCGTGGCCCTTGGAGCCCAGCTCCGGGTCGACGGAGGCGACGACCACGTGGACGTTGGCGATGCCGCCGTTGGTCGCCCAGGTCTTGGTGCCGTTGATCACCCACTCGTCCTTGGCCTCGTCGTAGACCGCGCGGGTGCGCAGAGAGGCGACGTCGGAGCCGGCGTCGGGCTCGGACGAGCAGAAGGCGGCGACCTTGACGTCGTCGGCGTCGCCGTACATCTGCGGGATCCAGGTGCCGATCTGCTCCTCGGTGCCGTTGGCGAGGACGCCGACCGCGGCCAGGCCGGTGCCGACGATGGACAGGGCGATGCCGGCGTCGCCCCAGAACAGCTCCTCCATCGCCATGGGGATGCCGAGGCCGGTGGCGTCGAAGTACTGCTGGGCGTAGAAGTCGAGGGAGTAGATGCCGACCTTCGCGGCCTCCTGGATGACCGGCCAGGGAGTCTCCTCACGCTCGTCCCATTCGGCGGCCGCGGGGCGGATGACGTCGGCGGCGAAGCCGTGCAGCCAGTCCCGGACCTCCTTCTGTTCGTCGTTGAGCTCCATGGTGAACTCGGCCATGTCCCCTCCAGCGGCACACATGCATGTTACTTGCGGTAACACTACTGTGTTACCGACCAGTAGGAAATGTCAACTCCTCATGATCGCTCGGCAGCCCGTTCGATGCGGACGGGCCTGGCAGTGTTAGTTTGCGCAGGCGTCACCGACACAGCATGGGTGGGGAGAGATCATGGACACCACGCAGCGGACCGATCAGCAGCGGTCCGCCGACCGCCGACGGCGCGAGCTGCTGGAGGCCGCCGACCGGGTGGTGCTGCGCGACGGCCCGCAGGCCTCGATGAACGCCATCGCCGCCGAGGCGGGCATCACCAAGCCGATCCTCTACCGCCACTTCGGCGACAAGGGCGGCCTGTACGCCGCACTCGCCAAGCGGCACACCGACGCCCTGCTCGACTCGCTGCGGGCCGCGCTGGACGCCCCCGCGGACCGGCGCGAGCGGGTGGAGTCGACGCTGGACACCTACCTCGCGGCGATCGAGGCCCGTCCGCAGGTGTACCGGTTCCTGATGCACCCCGCGGAGGGCGGCCAGAGCGCCGACCAGGGCTTCGACGTCGGCCTGCACTCCGCACCGCTGCTGCGCCGCATGGGCGAGGAGCTGGCCCAGGTCATCGAGGAGCGGCTGGACCTCGGTCCGGACAGCCAGCAGCTGGCCCGGGTCTGGGGCCACGGCATCGTCGGCATGATGCACGCGGCCGGCGACTGGTGGCTGGGCGAACGCCCGTGCTCGCGCGCGGACCTGGTGCGCAGTCTGGCCGACCTGCTCTGGGGCCGGCTGGCGGCGGCCGGCGACAAGATGGGCGGTCCCGGCTTCTGACGGCCCGCCCGCCGGGCACCACCGGGGGCCGCCCCCGCCGGGGTACGACCCGCCCGCCCCGCCGGGGCCCGCCCCCGCCACGCACGACCGGCCCGCCCCGCCGCGCACGACCGGCCCGCCGGCGCCGTCCCGACGCGTGCCTCCCCCGGGCCGGCGCCCGGACGGCCGGAGCGGCCCGCGCGGTTCAGCCGCGCGCGGCCCAGGGGGCCTTCGCCGCCCGGCGCAGGAGCCTGCGGCGGCGAAGGCCGGTCAGGCGGTCGGGGTACAGGCCGCCCGCCAGGTGGTCGCACTCGTGCTGGAGGCAGCGGGCGAAGAAGCCCGTGCCGTGCACGGTGACCGGCTCCCCGGCCACCGTGAAACCCTCGACGACCGCGTGGTCGTAGCGCTCCGTGCCCGCCTCCAGACCGGGCAGGGACAGGCAGCCCTCCGGGCCGCGGACCACCACGCCGTCCGCCGTCACCAGGCGCGGGTTGACCACATGGCCGAGGTGGCGCACGTCCTCGTCGTCCGGGCAGTCGTAGACGAAGACGCGCAGCGCCTCGCCGACCTGGTTCGCGGCCAGCCCCACCCCCCGCGCGGCGTACATCGTGGCGAACAAGTCCTCCACGAGCCGCGCCAGTTCCGGACCGAAGTCGGCGACCTCCCGGCACGGCTCGCGCAGCACCGGGTCGCCGAGCAGGGTCAGGGGCCGCACGCGCCCGCGGGCGCCCGGGATCGAGCCGTGTCGCATGGCGGCAAGGGTACGGTCCTCCTGAACGCGCGAAGGGCGCGCGGGCGCCGTGACCGGTGCCGGGATTCGGAGCACCAGTGGATCTCGATAGGCTGAGGTCCACACCACGTTGCCGGATGGCTCAGGCGCGGCGCGTACGCAAGGAGGATCGAGAACTGATGGCAGGCAACTCGGACCCGCTCACGCCGCGGGCCAAGCTGGCCGTGACCGCGGGCAAGGCGGTCGCGGCGGCATCGCGTGCCGCGGGGCGCGGCAGCGGTTCGGTGATCGGCGGCCGGGTGGCGCTCAAACTCGACCCCGACCTCCTGGCCCGGCTCGCGCAGAACCTGGACGTCGTGCTGGTCTCGGCGACCAACGGCAAGACCACCACCACCCGGCTCATCGCCGAGGCGCTGCGGGCCGCCGGCCCGGTCGTCTCCAACGCCCTCGGCGCCAACATGCCGGCCGGCATCACCTCGGCGCTGGCGGGCGGCTCGGACGCCCGGTACGGCGTGATCGAGGTGGACGAGAAGTACCTCGCGGGCGTGGCCCGGGACACCGACCCCAAGTGCATCGCGCTGCTCAACCTCTCCCGCGACCAGCTCGACCGCGCCGCCGAGACCCGGATGCTCGCCGAGAACTGGCGCGAGGGCCTGGCCGGCTGCAAGGCCGTGATCGTCGCCAACTGCGACGACCCGCTGGTGGTGTGGGCCGCTTCCTCCTCCCCCAACGTGGTCTGGGTGGCCGCCGGGCAGATGTGGAAGGACGACGCCTGGTCCTGCCCGTCCTGCGGCGGTGTGATGCAGCGTCCGGGCGAGGACTGGTTCTGCAACGAGTGCGGCTTCCGCCGGCCCGCCCCGAGCTGGGCGCTCAACGGCGACCACGTGCTGGACCCGCACGGCTCGGCCTGGCCGATCCACCTGCAGCTGCCGGGCCGCGCCAACAAGGCCAACGCCGCCTCCTCGGCCGCCGTCGCCGCCGTCTTCGGGGTGCCGCCGCAGGTGGCGCTGGAGCGGATGTACCAGGTGCAGGCGGTCGCCGGACGCTACGACGTCGTCCAGTTCCAGGGCCGCGACCTCAGGCTGCTGCTGGCGAAGAACCCGGCCGGCTGGCTGGAGACGTTCTCGCTGATCGACCCGCCGCCCACCCCGGTGATCCTGTCGGTGAACGCGCGCGGCGCGGACGGCACCGACACCTCCTGGCTGTGGGACGTGGACTACACCCGGCTGACCGGCCACCCGCTCTTCGTGATCGGCGACCGGAAGCTGGACCTCGCGGTGCGTCTGGAGGTCGCCAACCAGCACTTCCAGGTCTGCGAGAACCTCGACCAGGCGGTGCAGCAGGCCCCGCCCGGCCGGATCGAGGTCATCGCGAACTACACCGCGTTCCAGGACCTGCGCCGCCGCGTCGGCAACTGAACCACGGCCACCTTCCCCGAAGGGCGATCACTGCATGAGCGACAACCAACTGCGGCTGGTGTGGATCTACCCGGACCTGCTGAGCACCTACGGCGACCAGGGCAACGCGCTCGTCGTGGAGCGCCGGGCCCGGCAGCGCGGCCTGGACGTGGCCCGTCTCGACGTGCGCAGCGACCAGCCGATCCCGACCTCCGGCGACATCTACCTGATCGGCGGCGGCGAGGACCGCCCGCAGCGGCTCGCGGCGGAGCGGCTGCGCCGCGACGGCGGTCTGCACCGGGCCGTCGGCAACGGCGCCATCGTCTTCTCCGTCTGCGCCGGCTACCAGATCCTCGGCCACGAGTTCATCAACGACCTCGGCCAGCGCGAGGCCGGCCTGGGCCTGCTCGACGTGGTCTCGGTGCGCGGCGAGGGCGAGCGGTGCGTCGGCGACGTGCTCGCCGACATCGACCCGCGGCTCGGCCTGCCGCAGCTGACCGGCTTCGAGAACCACCAGGGCGTCACCCACCTCGGCCCCACCGCCCGTCCCCTCGCCCAGGTCCGCCTCGGCCGGGGCAACGGCACCGGCGACGGCACGGAGGGCGCGTACAACGACACCGTCTTCGGCACCTACATGCACGGGCCGGTGCTCGCCCGCAATCCGCAGATCGCGGACCTGCTGCTGAAGCTGGCGCTCGACGTGAACGCACTGCCGCCGATCGACGACCGCTGGTACGAGGCGCTGCGCGGCGAGCGCATCGCGGCGGCCCAGCAGCCCGCCTGAACACCCGCCGCCGACCGGGCGGCCGAAGGCGCGGACACCGGCGGGAACGGTTCTGCGGACGCCCTCGGGCCGCGCCCGTCCACCGGCCCGGCGGCCTGTGCGGACGGCCCGTCTGACGGGCCGTCCGCACAGGTGAGCGGCCACGTCCAGCAGGCGGACGCACCGTGCGCCGGCCCCCCGTGGTGCCGCTAGGGTGGCGGTGATCGAGCCGGACAGCGCGGTCCGGTCCCGTGCCCAGGTGGAGAAGGTTTTTCGGGCTATGCGCATTGGTGTCCTCACGTCCGGCGGCGACTGTCCCGGCCTGAACGCCGTCATCCGGTCCGTCGTGCACCGCGCCGTCGTCGACCACGGCGACGAGGTCATCGGCTTCCGGGACGGCTGGAAGGGCCTCCTGGAGTGCGACTACCTCAAGCTCGACCTCGACGCGGTCAGCGGGATCCTGGCCCGCGGCGGCACCATCCTGGGCTCCTCCCGGGTCCGGCCCGAGCATCTGCGCGACGGTGTGGCACGGGCCAGGGGCCATGTCGCGGAGCTGGGACTCGACGCGATCATCCCGATCGGCGGCGAGGGCACCCTGAAGGCGGCCCGCCTGCTGTCGGACGCCGGCCTGCCCATCGTCGGCGTGCCCAAGACCATCGACAACGACATCGCGGTCACCGACGTCACCTTCGGCTTCGACACGGCCGTGACCGTCGCCACCGAGGCCCTGGACCGGCTGAAGACCACCGCGGAGTCCCACCAGCGGGTGCTGATCGTGGAGGTCATGGGCCGGCACACCGGCTGGATCGCGCTGCAGTCCGGAATGGCGGCCGGCGCCCACGCCGTCGTCGTCCCCGAGCGTCCCTTCGACATCGAGGAGCTGACCCGGAAGGTCGGCGAGCGGTTCGCGGCCGGCAAGCGGTTCGCGATCGTGGTGGCCGCGGAGGGCGCCAAGCCGCGGCCGGGCACCATGGACTTCGACGAGGGCGGCACGGACGTCTACGGCCACGAGCGCTTCGCCGGTGTCGCCCGCCAGCTCGCCGTGGAGCTGGAGGAGCGCCTCGGCAAGGAGGCCCGGCCGGTCATCCTCGGGCACGTCCAGCGCGGCGGCACGCCGACGGCGTACGACAGGGTGCTGGCCACCCGTTTCGGCTGGCACGCCGTGGAGGCGGCGCACCGCGGGGAGTTCGGCCGGATGACCGCGCTGCGCGGCACGGACATCGTGATGGTGCCGCTGGCCGACGCGGTGGAGACGCTCAAGACGGTCCCCGCGGACCGCTACGCCGAGGCGGAGTGCGTGCTGTAGGGACCCCTCCCCCGGCGGACACGCCCCCCGCTGAAAACCGCCCCCGGTCGCGACCGCGACCGGGGGCGGTTCTAGTCTGGGTGCGCACGACAGCTGCGGACAGACGGGGCCGGACACGGCAGACGGCACCGGACCGCGCACACCCCCACGAATCAGGAGCCGGCGGATGGATCACAGCGGGCACGGCATGACGACGGACCTGCCGCCGTTCACGCTGGGACACGGCCTGGAGTGGTCCCCCGACCCCTTCTTCCTCGTGGCCTGTCTGCTCGGCCTCGGCCTGTACGGCTGGGGCGTGGCACGGCTGCTGCGGCGCGGCGACTCCTGGCCGGTGGGCCGCACGGTGGCGTACACCGTCGGGGTGCTGACCGTGATGCTGGTGATGTGCACCCGGCTGAACGACTACGGCATGGTGATGTTCAGCGTGCACATGGTCCAGCACATGGTGATCAGCATGCTGTCGCCCATCCTGATCCTGCTCGGCGCGCCGATCACGCTGGCCCTGCGGGCGCTGCCGCCGGCGGGCCGGGGCCGCAAGGGGCCGCGCGAGCTGCTGCTGGCGCTGCTGCACAGCCGCTACCTGCGGATCGTGACGCACCCGGCGTTCACCATCCCGATGTTCATCGCGAGCCTGTACGCGCTGTACTTCACGCCGCTGTTCGACTTCCTGATGGGGTCGAGGACGGGCCACGTCGCGATGATGGTGCACTTCCTCGCGGTGGGCCTGGCCTTCTTCTGGCCGATCATGGGCGTGGACCCGGGCCCCAACCGGCCGGGCCATCTGATGCGGATGCTGGAGCTGTTCGCGGGCATGCCGTTCCACGCGTTCTTCGGCATCGCGCTGATGATGGCGTCCACGCCCATGGTGGACACGTTCCTGCACCCGCCCGCCTCGCTCGGCATCGACGCGCTGTCCGACCAGAGCGCGGCCGGCGGCATCGCCTGGGCGTTCAGCGAGATCCCGTCCGTGCTGGTGCTGCTCGCCCTGCTGTACCAGTGGTACGGCTCCGAGCAGCGGCAGGCCCGCCGCAAGGACCGGGCCGCCGACCGCGACGGCGACAAGGAGCTCGAGGCCTACAACGCCTACCTCGCCTCGCTCAACGCCCGCGGCAACTGAACCGCCGCGCACCCTCACCGTCTGTCCCTCACGGCCCGTCCGGGGCACCATGGAGTCCGGCGGACCACGAGGAGGGTGTCGCGATGCCCGGTTCCACGGACGGTTCCATCAAGGCGATGGGGGCGCTGACCATCGGCGCCCTCGTGGTGGTGACGGGCTACACGGTGGCCCTCGGCGGCAACGGCTGGCTGTGGTTCGGCTGGGTCGTGCTGGGACTGATCACCCTGGGCATGATCGCCACCCGCGGCACCACCTGAGAGGCAGGCGGCCGCTCACTGTGCCCGCAGCCGGCCGGCCGAGTGCACCCCGGGCTGGTACTTCGGCAGCCGGACGGTGATCTTCATACCGGCGCCGGGGGCGGTCTCGATGACCAGGCCGTGGTCGTCGCCGTAGACCTGCCGGAGCCGGTCGTCGACGTTGGACAGTCCGATGCCGCCCGAGGGGCTGACCTCGCCGGCCAGGATGCGGCGCAGCAGGGCGGGGTCCATGCCGGCGCCGTCGTCCTCGATGACCACCAGGGCCTCGGCGCCGGCGTCCTGCGCGGTGATCCGGATGCGGCAGGTGCCGGTCTTGCCCTCCAGGCCGTGCTTGACGGCGTTCTCCACCAGCGGCTGCAGGCACAGGAAGGGCAGGGCGACCGGAAGCACCTCGGGCGCGATCTGCAGGGTGACGGCCAGGCGGTCGCCGAAGCGGGCGCGGACGAGCGCGAGATAGTGCTCGATGGCGTGCAGTTCGTCGGCGAGCGTGGTGAAGTCGCCGTGCCGGCGGAACGAGTAGCGGGTGAAGTCGGCGAACTCCAGCAGCAGCTCCCGGGCGCGCTCGGGGTCGGTGCGCACGAACGAGGCGATCACCGCGAGCGAGTTGAAGATGAAGTGCGGGGAGATCTGGGCGCGCAGCGCCTTGATCTCCGCCTCGATCAGCCGGGTGCGCGAGTCGTCGAGGTCGGCGAGCTCCAGCTGCACCGACACCCAGCGGGCCACCTCGGCCGCGGCCCGCACCAGGACGGCGGACTCGCGGGGCGCGCAGGCGACGAGGGCGCCGTGCACCCGGTCGTCGACGGTGAGCGGGGCGACGACGGCCCAGCGCACCGGGCAGTCGGGCACCTCGCAGGTGAGCCGGAAGGCCTCGCCCCGGCCGCTGTCCAGGGGCCCGGCGAGCCGGTCCATGATCTCGGCGCGGTGGTGGGCGCCCACCCCGTCCCAGGCGAGGACCTGCCGGCGGTCGGTGAGGCACAGGGCGTCGGTGCCGAGCAGGGAGCGCAGCCGGCGGGCGGACTTGCGGGCCGTCTCCTCGGTCAGTCCGGCGCGCAGCGGGGGCGCGGCCAGGGAGGCGGTGTGCAGGGTCTGGAAGGTGGCGTGCTCGACGGGGCTGCCGAGCCCGCCCAGCTGCCGCGGGCGGGCGGTGCGCCGGCCGAGCCAGTAGCCGGCGGCCAGCAGCGGCAGGGCCGCCGCGCACAGGCCGGCGAGGAAGCCGCTCACGCCTTCACCTCCGACCGCAGCTGCTCCGGCAGGTGGAACCGGGCCAGGATGGCCGCGGTCCGGGGCGGTACCCGGCCGGGCGTGGCCAGGGACACCAGCGTCATGGTGAGGAAGCCGAGCGGCACCGACCACAGCGCGGGCCAGGCGAGCAGCGCGTGCAGCGGGCCGGTTCCGGGCAGGCCGGCCATGGTCACGGCGACGGCGACGAGCGCGGCGCCGCCTCCGGTGAGCATCCCGGCCGCCGCGCCGGGCGGGGTCAGCCGCCGCCACCAGATGCCGAGGACGAGCAGCGGGCAGAAGGAGGAGGCGGACACCGCGAAGGCGAGGCCGACGGCGTCGGCCACCGGCAGCCCGCCGACCAGCACGCTCGCGGCCAGCGGTACGGCCATGGCCAGTGCCGTGCCGAGCCGGAAGTGGCGCACGCCCCGCGTGGGCAGCACGTCCTGGGTGAGCACTCCGGCGATGGCCATGGTCAGGCCGGAGGCGGTGGACAGGAACGCGGCGAAGGCGCCGCCCGCGACCAGCGCGCCCAGCAGGTCGCCGCCGAGGCCGCCGATCACCCGGTCGGGCAGCAGCAGTACGGCGGCGTCGGCGTTGCCGGTGATCGTCAGTTCCGGGGCGTAGAGCCGGCCGAGGGCGCCGTACAGGGGCGGCAGCAGGTAGAAGCCGCCGACCAGGCCGAGCACGGCGACCGTGGTGCGGCGGGCGGCGACGCCGTGGGGGCTGGTGTAGAAGCGGACGACGACGTGCGGCAGGCCCATGGTGCCGAGGAAGGTGGCGAGGATCAGCCCGTAGGTGGCGTACAGCGGGCGGTCCTCGCGGCCGGTGGCCTGCGAGGCGGACATGCCGTCGGCGCCGGCGCGCCGCGCGGTGGGGACGGCGGCTCCCTCGGCGAAGGTCAGCCGGGTGCCGCCGGCCACGTGGTGGGTGCCGGCCGCCAGGTGCGTGAGCCGGCCGTGCAGGGTCCGGCCGTCGACGGTGCCGTCGACGGTGACGGTGAGCGGGCCGTTCAGGGTGAGGTCGAGGGTGTGGTCGACGCGGACGGTGCGCTGGGCGCGGAAGGCGGCCGGTTCGTCGAAGGCGTGCCGGGGCGCGCCGTCGCCCTGCCAGGCGAGGACGAGGAAGAGGGCGGGGACGAGCAGCGCGGTCAGCTTCAGCCAGTACTGGAAGGCCTGGACGAAGGTGATGCTGCGCATGCCGCCGGCGGCGACGGTGGCGACCACGACGACGGCGACGATCACACCGCCGAGCGCGTCGGGCGCCCCGGTGAGCACGGCCAGGGTCAGTCCGGCGCCCTGGAGCTGGGGCAGCAGATACAGCCAGCCCACCCCGACCACGAAGGCGCCGGCCAGCCGTCTGACGCCCTGGGAGGCGAGCCGGGCCTCGGCGAAGTCGGGCAGGGTGTAGGCGCCGGAGCGGCGCAGCGGGGCCGCGACGAACAGCAGCAGCACCAGGTAGCCGGCCGTGTAGCCGACCGGGTACCACAGCATGTCGGGGCCCTGCACCAGAACGAGGCCCGCGATGCCCAGGAAGGAGGCCGCGGAGAGGTACTCGCCGCTGATGGCGGCGGCGTTCAGGCGGGGGCCGACGGTGCGGGAGGCGACGTAGAAGTCCGAAGTGGTACGGGATATGCGCAGGCCGAAGGCGCCGACGAGGACGGTGGCCACGACGACGAGGGCGACGGCGGGGACGGTGTAGGCGGAGTTCACGGGCCCGTCACTCGCTCAGCGGTCCTCGACGAGGTGGACGAAGTCGCGTTCGTTGCGCTCGGCGCGGCGCACGTACCAGCGGGCGAGCAGCACCAGCGGGACGTAGAGGCAGAAGCCGAGGACGACCCACTTCAGGCGGCGGGCCTCGGGGGCGGCGGCGAAGACCAGCGGCATCGGGCCGACGAGCAGCGCCAGGACGGCGAAGACCGTGAGGGCGGCGCGCAGCTGGCTGCGCATCAGGGAGCGGACGTAGGTGTGGCCCAGGGTGGTCTGCTCGTCGATCTCGGTGCGCGGGCGGTAGTGCCCCGGCGCCCGGCGGGCGCGGCGGGGCGGTCCGGTGACGACGACACGGCGCTCGGCGGGGTCCTGCGGCATCGGCTCCCCCCTCTCAGTGCGCGGTCCGGCGCATCAGCAGCTCCCTCAGCTCGCGCGCGTGGCGGCGGGAGACCTGGAGTTCCTCCGTGCCGATCAGCACGCTCACGCTGCCCGCGTCCAGGCGGAGTTCGCCGATGTGGCGCAGGGCGACCAGGTGGCGGCGGTGGATGCGGACGAAGCCGCGGGAGCGCCAGCGCTCCTCCAGGGTGGACAGGGGGATGCGCACCAGGTGGCTGCCCTGGGCGGTGTGCAGCCGGGCGTAGTCGCCGCGCGCCTCGACGTGGGTGATGTCCTCGACGGCGACGAAGCGGGTGACGCCGCCGAGTTCGACCGCCAGGTGGTCGGGGTCGGGTTCGCTGACCGGGATCCGCGGGGCGGCCTCGCTGAGCCGGGCGGCCCGGCGGACGGCCTCCGCGAGCCGTTCCTTGCGCACCGGTTTCAGCACGTAGTCGACGGCCTTGAGGTCGAAGGCCTGCACGGCGAAGTCCTCGTGCGCGGTGACGAAGACGATCAGCGGCGGCTGGGCGAACCCGCCGAGCAGCCGGGCCAGGTCCAGCCCGTCGAGGCCGGGCATGTGGATGTCGAGGAAGACCACGTCGATCGCCTCGGGGCCGCCGGGGCCGGACTCCAGCGCCCGGGTGATGCGGCGCAGTGCCTGGGTCGCGTCGCCGGCGCCCTCCGCGCTGCCGATCCGCGGGTCGGCGTTGAGCAGGTAGAGCAGTTCCTCGAGCGAGGGGCGTTCGTCGTCGACGGCGAGGGCGCGCAGCATGAACGTGGAGTGTAGGGGCGAAAGCCGCCGGTGGACATGTGCCGGGCGTGGGCGTCCGCGCTGCACAGGGCTGGATACAGTGCGGCCATGAACAGCAGGCCGGCCCCGTTCGACGACCTCGACCGGAAGATCGTCACCGCTCTGATGGCGAACGCCCGCACCAGTTTCGCCGAGATCGGCGCGGCCGTCGGCCTGTCCGCGACGGCCGTCAAGCGCCGGGTGGACCGGCTGCGGGAGACGGGGGTGATCACCGGGTTCACGGCCACGGTGAAGCCGTCGGCGCTCGGCTGGCGCACGGAGGCGTACGTCGAGGTGTACTGCGAGGGCGCGGCCCCTCCCCGGCGGCTGGCCGAGGTGGTGCGCAACCATCCGGAGATCACGGCGGCCATGACGGTGACGGGGGGCGCGGACGCGCTGCTGCACGTGCGGGCGCGGGACGTGGAGCACTTCGAGGAGGTGCTGGAGCGGATCAGGACCGAGCCGTTCATCCGCAAGACGATCAGCGTGATGGTGCTCTCCCACCTGCTGCCGGACAGCCCGGAGGCGGGCGCCAGCCAGCCGGCGCCCGAGGGCGCAGCAGACGTGCGCTGAGCGGCGCGAAGACGCAGCATTCCTGCTCCAACGCGCAGCTTTCCTTCCTTGTCGCCCGTATCGTCGCTTCCTACCTTGGTGTCAACCCACAGTCGACACCGCAGGAAGCGGAGGAACCCCTCTGTGCCCGAATCCCGTGTGCCGCGCCGGCGGCGGTATCTCGTCTGCGAACCCAGACACTTCGCCGTGCAGTACGCGATCAACCCCTGGATGGACCCCGACCAGCACGTCGACGTGTCCCTGGCCCAGGCCCAGTGGCAGGCCCTGATCGACGCCTACCGGGCCCACGGCCACACCGTCGAGTCCGTCGAACCCGTGCCGGGCCTGCCGGACATGGTGTTCGCGGCCAACGCGGCGGTCGTCGTCGACGGCCGTGTCTTCGGCTCCCTGTTCCACGCACCGGAGCGGCGCCCCGAGTCCCACCCGTACGACACGTGGTTCAAGGCGGCCGGCTACGACGTGTACCGCCCGGAGGCCGTCTGCGAGGGCGAGGGCGACTTCGTGCCGGCGGGCCGCTGGGTGCTCGCCGGGACGGGCTTTCGCACCACGCGTGAGGCGCACCGCGAGGCGCAGGAGTTCCTCGGCGTCCCGGTGATCGGCCTGACCCTGGTGGACCCGTACTTCTACCACCTGGACACGGCGCTGTTCGTGCTGGACGAGGAGAACATCGCCTACTATCCGGAGGCGTTCTCGGCCGGCAGCCGCGAGGTGCTGGCCCGGCTCTACCCGGACGCGGTGATCGCCACCCGGGAGGACGCCATGGCGTTCGGCCTCAACTCCGTCTCCGACGGCCGCCACGTGTTCATCTCGCCCGGCGCGACGGCCCTCGCCGACCAGCTCGCCCGCCGCGGTTACGTCCCCGTCCCCGTCGACCTGTCGGAGTTCCACAAGGCCGGCGGGGGAATCAAGTGCTGCACCCAGGAGATCCGCTGATGACCGCACCCGCCCGTACCCGTACGTCCGACGAGCTGATCGAGGCCGAGGCGCCGGTCCTCGCGCACAACTACCACCCGCTGCCCGTGGTCGTCTCGCGCGCCGAGGGCACCTGGGTGGAGGACGTCGAGGGCCGCCGCTACCTCGACATGCTCGCCGGATACTCCGCCCTCAACTTCGGTCACCGCCACCCCGCGCTGATCGAGGCGGCGCACCGGCAGCTGGACCGGCTCACGCTCACCTCGCGGGCCTTCCACAACGACCGGCTGGCGGAGTTCGCCGAACGGCTGGCGGCCCTGACCGGCCAGGAGATGGTGCTGCCGATGAACACCGGCGCCGAGGCGGTGGAGAGCGGCATCAAGGTGGCCCGCAAGTGGGCGTACGAGGTCAAGGGGGTCCCCGCCGACCGGGCGACGATCGTGGTCGCGGCGGACAACTTCCACGGCCGCACCACGACCATCGTGAGCTTCTCCACCGACGAGACGGCGCGCTCGGGCTTCGGCCCGTTCACGCCGGGCTTCAGGGTGGTGCCGTACAACGACCTGGCGGCCATGGAGGCGGCGGTCGACGAGACGACGGCGGCGGTGCTGATCGAGCCGATCCAGGGCGAGGCCGGGGTCGTCGTCCCCGACGACGGCTACCTCGCGGGGGTGCGGGAGCTGACCCGGCGCGCGGGCTGCCTGTTCGTCGCGGACGAGATCCAGTCGGGGCTGGGCCGCACCGGGCGCACGCTGGCGGTCGAGCACGAGGACGTCGTGCCGGACGTGCTGCTGCTCGGCAAGGCGCTGGGCGGCGGCATCGTGCCGGTGTCGGCGGTCGTGGGCAGCCGGGAGGTGCTGGGCGTGCTGCGGCCGGGCGAGCACGGGTCGACGTTCGGCGGCAACCCGCTGGCGGCCGCGGTGGGCACGGCGGTGGTCGAGCTGCTGGAGACCGGCGAGTTCCAGCGCCGGGCGCGGGAGCTGGGCGCGGTGCTGCGCGAGGGTCTCGACGAGCTCGCCGGCAAGGGCGTGACCGGCTTCCGCCAGCGCGGTCTGTGGGCGGGCGTCGACGTCGACCCGGCCATCGGGACCGGCCGTGAGATCAGCGAGCGCCTGATGCGGGAGGGGGTCCTGGTGAAGGACACCCACGGGTCCACCATCCGGCTGGCCCCGCCGCTGACCATCACCGAGGACGAACTGCGCTCCGCGCTGAAGTCCCTGGAGAAGGTGCTGGCCGGCTGACACCCGCGCCACCGCCGGGCGCGCCTCCCAGGGGCGCGCCCGGCGGGTCGGTGAGCCGGTGAGCCGCGAACCACGGCCATGGGCCACGGACCACCCTGTGCAGCGTGCGGCGCGGACGCGGGGGTACGGCGGGGACGATTCCGGCCGGGGAGCGGGGCGGCGGGCCGGGAGTGGCCCCTCCCGGCCCGCCGCTTCGGGCTCCGCACCGGTCCACGGGTCAGTGGTAGGCGTGCACGACCGCGTGTCCCTTGCCGCGCCCGATCATCCAGCGGTTGACCGGTGTGGTCAGCACGAAGGCCAGGGCGAGGGAGAACACCAGCGCGGCCCAGAACAGGACGTCGGACAGTCCGGCGTCCATGGCGCCGGGCACACCGACCATGACGGTGTTGTCGATCAGCTCCATCACCGCGATGGACACGGTGTCGGCGGCCAGCGCCACCTTCAGCGCCTGCCGCACGGGCACGCCCGCGCGCAGCACGCCCCGCATGGTGAGCGCGTAGCCGAAGACGAAGGCCAGGGCCACGGAGAGGACGACCGTGGCCGCGTTGTGCAGGCCGGCCGCGGTGCCGATGACCATGCCCAGCACCTCGCCGATGGCGCAGCCGGTCAGGCAGTGCAGCGTGGCCTGCGCGGCCGTGCGCCACGAGGCGCCGGCCGGCTGCGCGTGGCCCGCGTGGCCGCCGTGCTCGTGAGCGGCGCCGTGCGCACCGTGCCCGTGCGGACGCTCCCGCACGCCGAGCTCGTGCGGACGGTCGTGCGCGTCTTGGTGGTCGTGCCCCTGTACGTCGTGGTGGTCGTGCCCCTGTGCCTCGTGGTGGTGCTTCATCGTTGCTCTCCCCTGCTTCGACGGCGACCTTCACCGCACCCGAACGCAATACCCCAGGGGGGTATTCCCCGCCGGCCGGCCTTTCTCAGTCCGCGCGCCGGGGGGCGGCGCGTCTGCGGCGTCTCAGCACGTGCCGTACGGCCCACGCGGCGACCAGGACGCCCAGAGCGATGAACACATAGCGCTGGTACCTGCCGATCTCCCGGTAGACCGCGTCGATGTGCGTACCCGCGAAGTAGGCCACCGTCACCCACAGCCCCACCCACAGCGCCGCGCCGAGCGCGTTGAAGACGAGGAAGCGGCGCCAGGGCATGCCCGAGGTGCCGGCGATGATGCCGTTGGCCTGGCGCAGCCCCTCGACGAACCGGGCCACCGTGACGATCTTGCCGCCGTGCCGCTCGAAGAACCGCTCGGCCGTATGGAAGCGCTCGGGCGTCAGGAAGATGTAGCGGCCCCAGCGGTGGACGAAGGCCCGTCCGCCGAAGTGCCCGATCAGATAGCCGATGTTGTCCCCGACGAGCGCGGCGAGGAACGCGATCACCCCGACGGCCATGACGTTCAGCTCGCCGGCCCCGGCGTACACGCCCGCCGCGACCAGGATCGTCTCACCGGGGGCCGGGATCCCGAAGTCCTCCACCAGCACCACCCCGCCGACGGCCCAGTAGCCGTAGTGGCTGAGCAGCGGTGCCAGGTGGGCGAGCGGACCCGGGAGCGGAGGGGCCATGCGGCCACCGTACGTCGGCGGGCGTGCGACGCATCAGAAGGCGCCTCCGGTTTCAAGAGCCACGTGCGCGCCACTGACCCCCATGATCGCGTCACTCTGTGCGATCGGGTTGATACGGACAGCTCAGGAGCAGCAGGCTGATCCGGCCCTGACCGGTTCCGCGTCACTGCCGGTGCACTTACACTGGCACCCCACCACAGGCAGGGCTGACCTGCGAGAACGCGGCGGTTGAGCAGATCCGCACGAGTGAGGAGCGACCCCTTGTTCTACTACCTGCTCAAGTACGTCCTGCTGGGACCGCTGCTGCGCATGGTCTTCCGGCCGCGCATCGAGGGGCTGGAGCACGTTCCGGCGTCCGGTCCGGCGATCGTGGCGGGCAATCATCTGTCGTTCTCGGACCACTTCCTGATGCCCGCGATGCTCAAACGGCGCATCACCTTCCTGGCCAAGGCCGAGTACTTCACCGGGCCGGGCGTCAAGGGCCGCCTCACCGCCGCCTTCTTCCGCAGCGCGGGGCAGATCCCGGTCGACCGGTCCGGGAAGGAGGCCGGCCAGGCCGCCATCCGGGAGGGCCTCGGCGTGCTGCGCCGGGGTGAGCTGCTCGGCATCTATCCGGAGGGCACCCGCTCGCACGACGGCCGGCTGTACAAGGGCAAGGTGGGCGTGGCCGTGATGGCGCTCAAGGCGCAGGTGCCGGTGATCCCCTGCGCGATGATCGGCACGTTCGAGGCGCAGCCGCCGGGCAAGGTGATCCCCAGCATCCACCCCGTCGTCATCCGCTTCGGCAAGCCGCTGGACTTCTCCCGCTACGCCGGCATGGAGAACGAGAAGGCGGTCCTGCGCGCCGTCACCGACGAGATCATGTACGCCATCCTGTCGCTGTCCGAGCAGGAGTACGTCGACCAGTACGCGGCGGTGGCCAAGGCGGAGCAGGCCGAGGCCAAGGGCGCCAGGGAGCGCAGGTTCCCGCGGGCTCCGCTGGGCTGACCGAAGGGCCTTGGCGCCGTCCGGGCGCCGGGCACGACCGGCCGCCAGGCAGGGCCGGGCGGCGGGCACGACCGGCCGCCGGGTACGACCGGGCGGCGGCCGTGCCGGTACGGCGAAGGGGCGGCCGGGAGTGATCCCGGCCGCCCCTCGCGCGTGACGCCGGTCCCTCAGGACCGCGGCGGTCCGCCCGTCACGGCTGCGGCGTCGCGTGCGGCGCGCAGGTCACGTCCGCGTTGTCCACCTTGCCGGTGAGCAGGTAGGCGTCCACCCGGCCGTTGATGCACGGGTTGACCAGACCGGTGACACCGTGCGAGCCGGCGTCCTTCTCGGTGATCAGACGGGAGCCCTTGAAGCGCTTGTGCAGCTCGACGGCGCCCGCGTACGGGGTGGCCGCGTCCCGCGTGGACTGCACGATCAGCACCTGCGGCAGGCCCTTGCCGGTCTTGACGTTCACCGGCGTCTGCTGCTTGACCGGCCAGGTCGCGCACGGCAGGTTCATCCAGGCGTTGGCCCACGTCATGAACGGGTAGCTCTTGTGCAGACGGGTGTTGTCGCGGTCCCACTTGTTCCAGCTGGTGGGCCACTTGGCGTCGGTGCACTCGACGGCCGTGTAGACGGCGTTGCCGTTCTCCGCGGAGATGTTGCCCGCGGTGTCCGACATGTCGGGGGCGGCGGCGTCGACCAGCGCCTGGGTGTCGCCCGCGACGTACTTGCTGAACACCGTCGCGACCGGGATCCACGCGGAGTCGTAGTACGGGGCGCTCTGGAAGAAGGAGATCAGCTCGGCCGGGCCGACGACCCCGCCGATCGGGCTCTTCTTCGCCGCGGCGCGCAGCGCGAGCCACTTCGCCTGGACGGCCGCGCGGGTGGTGCCCAGGTGGAAGGTCGCGTCGTTCTTGGCGACCCAGTCCTGCCAGTCCTTCCAGCGGCCCTCGAAGGCGATGTCCTGGTTGAGGTTGGCCTCGTACCAGATGTTGTCCCGCGCCGGGTTGACGACACTGTCGACGACCATGCGGCGCAGGTGGCCCGGGAACAGGGTGCCGTAGACGGCGCCCAGGTAGGTGCCGTAGGAGACGCCCAGGTAGTTGAGCTTCTTCTCACCGAGCGCGGCCCGGATGACGTCCAGGTCGCGTGCGGTGTTCGGCGTCGTCATCTGCTGGAGCATCGCGCGGCCGGTACGGTCGAGGCAGCCCTCGGCGTACTCCCGCGCCAGCTTGCGCTGGATCCGCTTGTCGGCCTCGGAGTCGGGCACCGGGTCCATCTTGGGCGCCTTGACGAACTCCTGCGGATCGGTGCAGGAGATGGGCGCCGAGTGACCGACGCCGCGCGGGTCGAAGCCGACGAAGTCATAGGCCTTCGCCACGTTGGCCCACACGGGGTTCTTGGACGTGACGCGGGCCGGGAAGCGCAGGCCCGAGCCGCCGGGACCGCCCGGGTTGTAGACGAGGGAGCCCTGTCGCTCCTGCTTGGTGCCGGTGTTGCCGATCCGGTCGACGGCGAGCTTGATCTGCTTGCCGAACGGGTGGGCGTAGTCCAGCGGAACCGAGACGTAGCCGCACTGGATGGGCTTGGCGAGCCCCCAGTCGGCGGGGCAGTCCTGCCAGTCGATGCCGGCCTTCGCCGCGCGGGCGGCGGCGATCGCGGCGCCGACGGCCTCGCGGTCCTGCCCGTGGCGGCTGTCCGCACTGGCCGCGGGGGCCGATACGGCGCCGGCTATCAGGGTGGCGGTGACCAGTGCGCCGGCCGAACCGAACGCCGCCACCCGCCTCTTCCCTCTCATGTCCCTCAAGTGGGACCTCCCCGTACATCGTTGCGAGTTGGGTACCGGGGGATCCTTCCGGTTGCGAGGTGTCCGGGAACAGGGTTCGTTGACCTTCTTTGCCAATCCGATAACCGGCGCGGTGAGTTCCGCTGAGCGGGACTGACGCCGGTGCTGAGCCGAGGGCCGCCGGCGCCTCGTCCAGCAGCCGGCGCAGCCGCAGCGCGTCGGGGGCCACGGCGGTCACCAGGGCGGCGGGCCCGGCGAGCGGGACGAGTGCGGCACTCTCGCCCAGGACCCTGGCCGGTACTGGCATCCGATTGAACTCCGGCCGCAGCACCACGAGTTGTCCCACCGCGGGGAACCCCGCCGGCACGGCGGGCCCGTCCCGGCCGCCCGGAGCGCCCGGTCCGCAGGCCAGTTCCTGGTCCAGGACGGAACGGCCGCCGATCCGGACCGTCAGACGGCCGCTGAGCCGCCCCGGTTCCTCCCCGGTGCGTCCGAGCACCTGCTCCTCGCGCAGCACCAGCCGTGCCGCCGGGCCCAGTTCGGCCCGTGTGGTGACGCACCGAACCGGTCGCCGCCGAGCGGACCGCCCATCGCGCCGGCGTACGGCGCCAGATCGGTCTTGTTGACCACGAGCAGGCCGGCGGTGGTCACGCCGGGGCCGCCCTCGCGGGCCGGTCGAACGGCGTTGAGCACGGTCAGCCGGGTGACGGGGCGGCCCTCGTTGCACACGACGGGGCCCTCGGCGAACAGGATCTCTCCGGGGATCACGACCACCCGCCCGTCACACGATCGGCTCGTGCACGGTCACGAGCTTGGTGCCGTCGGGGAAGGTGGCCTCGACCTGGACCTCGGGGATCATCTCGGGGACGCCCTCCATGACGTCGTCCCGGGTGAGCAGCCCGCGTCCGGAGGCCATGAGTTCGGCGACGGTACGCCCGTCCCGGGCACCCTCGAGGATGTGCGAGGTGAGGAACGCGACGGCCTCGGGATGATTGAGCCTCAGTCCGCGGGCCCGGCGCTTGCCGGCCACGTCGGCCGCCACGTGGATCAGCAGCCTCTCCTGTTCGTGCGGGGTCAGTTGCACGTGCCCACCTCACCGTCCTCGCTCCGGACCGTGCGGGGTCCGGTCGCCTCGGCCACGGGGCGGGGGCGCTCTCCGGCGCGGGGGGCGCGCCCGGGCGTGGGGACGGCCGACGGCGTCCGGCGTACGGCGTCAGGGGTGCGGCGTACGGCGTCCAGCGGGGTGGAGAACCCCCGGGTGGCGTGGAGGGGCAGGCTGGTTCGCCGGGGTTTCGGCGACGTCCACCGGGGACACGGCCGTCAGTGGACCTCCGGGCCGCGGTGTTCCGCGGTGATGCCGAAGCGCCGGCGCCCGTCCGGTGCGGCGGGGACGTCGCGGACCCGCGAGACGGCGCCGACCACCTGTTCGCCGGAGTGCTCCTCGAGTTCCTCGAGCCGTTCCAGGTCGGCGGCGGAGACCAGGGCCACCAGTGGCTTGCCGTGCCGTGTCACGACCACGCGCTCGCCGCCGTACACCACCCGGTTGATCAGTTCGGCGAGCTCAGCCCTGGCTTGCGTCACCGGAATCTCGTAGGCCATACCCCCACCTTACGGCGCGTGCACGTCTGCCCTCAGGTCTCGCGGCGGTCCCCGGCATGTGCGGAACGCCTGCGAAGATTCCGTACGTCCTGTACATTTTTTACAGAGTCGCTCGGAGGCCGCAGGGCCGCTCACCGACCGCCCGCCCGGAGCCGGCCCTGCCGCATGGAGGGGTGTGCCATGAACCGACCGTCCGCCGACGACGTCCCGCCGGAGCCCCCCGGGCGCGCGAGCGCCGCCCCGCCTCCGGCCGCGGATCCGTACGAGCGGCTGCTGAGGGGGCGGGTCGTCGTGCTCGGGACGGCGCTGGACGACTCCGCGGCCGACGCCGTCGTGGCCCGGCTGGTGCAGCTGGAGCACCAGGACCCCCGCCGGGAGGTCTCGCTCGTCATCAACTCGCCGGGCGGATCGTTCGACGCGATGGCGGCCGTTCACGACACCATGCGCTTCGTCGCCTGCGACGTGGAGACCGTCTGCCTGGGCCGGGCCGGGGGCTGCGCCGCGGTGCTGCTGGCCGCCGGCGCCCCCGGCCGGCGCTACGCGCTGCCCGGCGCCCGGGTGTACCTGGAACAGCCGTCGGCGGCGGAGCCGGTGCGGGGCCGGGCCACGGACCTCGCCGTCCAGGCGGACGAGTTGGTCCGGATCCGCACCCGAATGGAAGACATGCTCGCGTGCGGCACCGGCCGGCCCCGGGAGCGGGTGCGGGCCGACCTGGAGCGGCGGACGGTGCTGGACGCGCAGGGCGCGCTGGAGTACGGACTGGTGGACCGCGTCCTCACCGGCCACGGCACGGCCGCGGCCGGCGCGCCGGGCGCGAGGTGAGGCGGGAATGCTGCCGCCCGAGTTGCCGCCGCTGCCCGCGCTGACCCGGGCCGAGGCCGAGCTGATCGACCGTTACCTCGACGTCGTCGACCTGCTCGGCCGCGTCAACCCCGCCGTGCCCGGGGACACCTACCGGGCACTGAGGGCCGCTCAGGCGCTGGTCGCCAAGGCGGCCGGGCTGCGGGACGCGCTCGCGCTGATGCACCGGCGCGGCGAGGGAGAGCTGCACGCGGACACCCTGGCCCGGGCGCTGCGCGTGCTGGACGGGGAGCGGCGCACGGCCCGCGTCACCCTTCCGCCGCATCGCGGCAGTTGACGCACCGGCAGCGGGACCTCCTCCCCCGCCTCCGTCGGCGGCGGGGGGGGCGGGCGTCAGGCCGTCCGTGCGCGAAACGGACCAAACGGCGTACCTCCTTTCGGCGTAGATACACATCCTTTTTCGGGCCTGTTCCGGTTGCGCAACACGCCTGCCCGGATGGCGGAATGACAGGTTCCGTCGCTGGTCCGGGAGTCGTCGCGAAAGCAGACAGTCGTTCGACGGCGCGGGTGTCCACCCGAACGGGTGAGTGGTGAGTAACAACACAAACCCTCGGTTCCGTTGGGATTTTCGGACATCCGTAGGTGAAGATCCCTGTCTGACGACAAGCCCCCGCCGCAGCGGCGGGGCGGTCCGGGCGGACGCCGAGTCCTGCCGCCGCCCGGATGACCGGTCGACAGGAGTGGATCGGCAGGAGTGGAGGACCCAAGCACGACGGGTCGCCGGAACGGTCACGCCATGACCGGGCCGAGCCGCCCTTGGGGTGAAGCCGCGGCAACGCGGCCGGGCTACTTCGCCAGCCCGAATCCGACAGGTCATCCTTCACAGGCGGCTGACGAAGGGTTGCGCATGACTGCGCTGAATCGTGTCCCGTCGCTGATGGCCCGGGCCGGCACGGCCTCGGCCCTGACCATGGCCGCCGTGGGCGGCTCGATCGTGGTCCCCGGCTTCGCCTCCGAGGCCTCGGCCGCGACCCTGGCGACGAAGGCACTGCACATCGCGGCGTCCAAGAAGGGCTCGCCCTACCAGTGGGGGGCGACCGGGCCGCGCAGGTTCGACTGCTCCGGGCTCACGCTGTACTCGTTCAAGAAGGCGGGCAAGAAGCTGCCCCGCACGGCGGCCCAGCAGTACAACAAGACCCACCACATCTCCTCCCGCAGCCGCCGGGCCGGTGACCTGGTGTTCTTCCACTCGGGCTCGTACGTCTACCACGTGGGCATCTACGCGGGCGGCGGAAAGATCTGGCACGCGCCGAAGACCGGGGACGTGGTGCGGCTCCAGAAGATCTGGACCAAGAGCGTCTGGTACGGCCGCGTCAGCTGACCCGCCCCGGGCCCGGTGGCGGCGCCCTGACACGCCGCCACCGCCTGCGCGCCGGCCCGGCCTTCGCGGCGGCCCACCACCAGGGCCCGGCACGCGACGGCCGCGGCGCGCGCCGCGAGCGGTGCCCGCGCCACCGGCCGCGCCTGCGGCACGGGCGCTTCGTGCGGCACGACACCCGTACCTCGTGCGGCACGGCACACGTGGCGCATACGGCACCGGCCGCATCCCGCGCGAGCGGCGCCCGGCCCTCGGACGCGGACGGCGGCGCGCGGCGGCAATCGCGGCACCGCACGCATGGTGCCTACGG
>NZ_JBJDQT010000007.1:124735-226640 GCF_044903565.1 Streptomyces sp. NPDC004065
TACGGCACCAGCAGCGCACCCCGCGCGAGCGGCGCCCGCACGCCGACGCGGTGCACGGCGGCACCCGGCGAGCGGCACGGGCGATCCCCTGGTCACTGCGCGGCACCGTGGCGCCGCGCGCGGTGTGCGTGGCACCCGGCGGCGTGCACGGCACTGCGCGTCGTCCGCCGCACGGCGACAGGGGCACGGCACACGTGGCGCATACGGCACCGGCCGCACCCCGCGCGAGCGGCGCCCGGTCCTCGGACGCGGACGGCGGCGCGCGGCGGCAATCGCGGCACCGCACGCATGGTGCCTACGGCACCAGCAGCGCACCCCGCGCGAGCGGCGCCCGCACGCCGACGCGGTGCACGGCGGCACCCGGCGAGCGGCACGGGCGATCCCCTGGTCAACGCGCGGCACCATGGCGCCGCGCGCGGTGTGCGCGGCGCCCAGCGGCGTGCGCGGCACTGCGCGTCGTCCGCCGCACGGCGACGCGGCGGGCCCGGACTGGCACGCATGGTGCGCCCGTCGGGCGCCACGGCGGCTCGGTCGTCGGCCGCCCGCGGGGACGGCCCGTGGGATCGGCAGCCGGGGAGCGAGCGGGCGAGGGGCGAGCCGCCCGCGGCCGCCAAGCCTCCCACCGCCCTCCGTCCCACCGGGGCCGGTGCCCGCGCCGGCACCTCCACGGCGGTGGCAGCGAGCCCGCGCCGGCCCCGAGCCCACGCCGGCCGGCGTCGCACGCGGCGCCGTCAAGGGCCGTACGGGTGCCCACCCGGCGGTACCCCGCGCGTGGCGCCCGGCGTGCCCGCACGGGGCACCCGCACGCGGCGCCCGGGTCGTCGCGCTGCCGCGTCGGGCGGGCGGAGGGCCGCGGACGGCGGTCCGGGCCGCCGCAGCCCCGCGCCGTGCTCCGAGGCGCGCCGTCGTGGCCCCCAGAGCCGCCCTACGGCTCCTGCTGCCCCGCTGTGGTGACCGGGCGGGCCGGTACGGCCCAGGGCAGGGCGATGCAGACCGTCTTGCCGCCCTCGCGGGTCGGCCGCACCGTCAGACTGCCGCCGCACTCCGCGGTGAGCCACCGGATGATCACCATGCCGCGGCCGTTGTCCTGCTGGACGGCGGCCGGCAGCCGTTTCGGGAACCTCGGGTGGCTGTCGGTGACCCCGATGCGCAGCTGCTCGTCACGTTCGAGGACGAGCTCCACCGTGAACGTGGGGGACTGCCCGAACGTGTGCTGCACGGCGTTCGTGGCGAGCTCGGAGACGATGAGGCGGACCGTCTCGGCCGCGTCCGTGTCCGACGGCAGGCCCCATTCCGCGAGGGTGTCCAGCGCGTAGGCCCTGGCCGCGGAGACCGAGGCGGGATCGCTCGGCAGAGTGACGGATGCTTCCAGATGGTCTGCCATGGCGACGTCGTCCCTTTCCCACGGGACCGCAGTCCGGCACGGAGCGGATGGTTCGAGTACGGTCCCGGTCTGGTGCTTCGCCGTCAGACTGCCACCATGGCGGCGGTCCCGGGTGGCGATCCGCCAAGATATGCATATATCTGTCGCTCGAAGCGGTGAACTCTGCGACGGCAGACCGTATTTGGGCGGCCCATAAGGAGTAGGGAGTAGCCCATGCAGCACGGTCCCGCGGTCCGCCGCCGCAAACTGGGCGCCGAACTGCGCGCGCTGCGCGCGGGCGCGGGTCTCACCAGCGGCCAGGCGGCCCGGCTGGTGGGCTGGCACCAGTCGAAGGTCAGCCGGATCGAGACCGGCGCGAGCGGCGTGAAACCGGCCGATGTGCGGTTACTGCTGGACGCGTACGCGGTGCGCGACGCCCAGCTGCGCGAGCTGCTGCTGGTGCTGGCCGGCTCCGACGGCGGCGCCGGACGCCACCACTGGTGGCACGCCTACCGCGGGGTGCTGCCGCCGACCTACCGCGACTTCATCAGCCTGGAGTCCCAGGCGAGCGGAATGCGCACGGTGGAGACCTCGGTCGTGCCCGGGCTGCTGCAGACGGCCGAGTACGCGCGTGCGGTGACCCGGGCCGCCGTGGAAGGGCTGGACGACGACCGCCTGGACGCGCTGGTCGAGGTACGGCTCGCCCGCCAGCACGTCCTGCGGGCCGATCCGCCGCTCAGGCTGGACGCCGTGCTGGACGAGGCGGTACTGCGCCGTGAGGTCGGCGGCCCGCAGATCATGGCACGGCAGCTGGAACGGCTGGTCGAGGCGGCGCGACTGCCCCAAGTCCGGCTCCAGGTGCTGCCGTTCGCCGCCGGAGCGCATATCGGCCTCACCTGCCCTTTCGTTATCTTCTCATTTTCGAACACTTCTGATCTGGACGTGGTGGTTCTCGACCACTTGACGAGTAGCCTCTACCTGGAACGGAAAGAAGACCTGGAGGCCTACTCCGAGGCCTTCGACACCCTTCGGCGCCACGCCCTTTCCCCCGAGGACTCGCTGGAATTCATCGCCGGAACGGGTGACGGCGCGTCACCGCGTTAAGGAGGCACCATGTCCGCTCTGCCGCGGAACGTACCTTCCAGTACCGATCTCCACGGTGTCCGATGGCTGCGCAGCAGCTACAGCACGGGAGCCAACAACTGCGTCGAGACGGCCCGGCCGGCCGCCGGGCCGTTCGCCGGACTGCTCGCCGTGCGCGACTCCAAGGACCCGGCCGGGCCCGCGCTGCTCCTCTCCCCCCGGAGCTGGGCGGACTTCACGGCCGCCGTGAGCGGCCTGTAGGAGCCGGTCCGGCGACGCACGGCCGTGTCACGCCGACTCATGGTCGCGTCTCGCCGATGACCCGCACCGCACGCTCGATCTGCTCACCGGAGAGGTCCGCACGGGCGGTCAGCCTGAGCCGTGAGATGCCGTCGGGCACGGAAGGAGGACGGAAGCAGCCCACGGCCAGGCCCGCCGCACGGCACTCGGCCGCCCAGCGCACGGCCCCCTGCGGGGAGGCCGCCCGCACCGAGACCACCGCCGCGTCCGGGCGTACCGCCTCCAGACCCGCGTCGGTCAGCCGGGCGTGCAGCTCCGCCGCCACCGCACGCGCCCGCGCCGCCCGCCGCGGCTCGCGGCGCAGCAGTCTCAGGGCGGCCAGCGCGGCGCCCGCGGCCGCCGGGGCGAGCCCCGTGTCGAAGATGAACGTACGGGCCGCGTTGACCAGGTGCTCGATCACGCGCGCGGGACCGAGGACCACGCCGCCCTGGCTGCCGAGCGACTTCGACAGCGTGGCCGTGACCACCACGTCGTCGTCGCCCGCGAGCCCGGCCGCGTACGCCGCGCCCCGCCCGCCCTCGCCGAGCACGCCCAGCCCGTGGGCGTCGTCCACGACCAGCCCCGCGCCGTGCTCCCGGCACACGGCCGCGAAGGCGGCCAGCGGCGCCGCGTCGCCGTCGACCGAGAAGACCGTGTCGGAGACCAGGACGGCCGGTCCGTCGTGCGTGCCCAGCGCCTTGCCGGCGGCCCGGGGATCGGCGTGCGCGACGACCTGTGTGCCGCCGCGGGCCAGCCGGCAGCCGTCGATGAGCGAGGCGTGGTTGCCCGCGTCGGAGACGATCAGCGTGCCGTGCGGCGCGAGGGCGGTCACGGCGGCGAGGTTGGCCGCGTAGCCGGAGGAGAAGACCAGTGCGGCCTCGAAGCCGCAGAACCCGGCCAGCTCGCGCTCCAGTTCGCCGTGCAGTTCGGTGGTGCCGGTGACCAGCCGGGAGCCGGTGGCGCCGCCGCCCCAGGTGCGCGCCGCGGCCGCGGCCCCCTCGGCCACCTCGGGGTGGCGGGCCAGTCCGAGGTAGTCGTTGCTCGCGAGGTCGAGCAGCGGCGAGTCGGCCGGGCGGGGGCGCAGTGTCCGTACGAGTCCGGCCCGGCGGCGCGCGTCCGCCTGTTCGTCGATCCAGCCGAACGCCATGGGTCCTCCGGGGCATTTGTAGGCAGTGCACAGACACTAGCGGGCCGCCCCGCACCCCATGGTGTGGCAATACCCACACGTCGATGCGCCCGTGTTGTGCGAACTCTCCTTGGCCCGGGGCCGCCCGGTAGGACAGGATCGGCTCTCATGGACCTGCTGAACACGCTGGTGGACAAGGGGCTTCGGCGCGAGCTGCCGACCCGCGAGGAAGCTCTGGCCGTGCTGGCCACTTCGGACGACGACCTGCTCGACGTGGTGGCCGCGGCCGGGAAGGTGCGCCGCCACTGGTTCGGGCGCCGGGTGAAACTGAACTATCTCGTCAACCTCAAGTCCGGCCTGTGCCCGGAGGACTGCTCCTACTGCTCGCAGCGGCTGGGCTCCGAGGCCGGCATCCTCAAGTACAGCTGGCTCAAGCCCGAGGACGCCTCGAAGGCGGCGGCGGCCGGGCTGTCCGGTGGCGCCAAGCGGGTCTGCCTGGTGGCCAGCGGACGCGGTCCGACGGACCGCGACGTGGACCGGGTCTCGCGGACCATCAGGGCCATCAAGGAGCAGAACGAGGGCGTCGAGGTGTGCGCCTGCCTCGGGCTGCTCTCCGACGGCCAGGCCGAGCGGCTGCGGGAGGCCGGGGCGGACGCCTACAACCACAACCTGAACACCTCCGAGGCGACCTACGGCGACATCACCACCACCCACACCTACGCCGACCGGGTGGACACGGTGCGCAGGGCGCACGCGGCCGGGCTGTCCGCCTGCTCCGGCCTGATCGCCGGCATGGGTGAGAGCGACGAGGACCTGGTCGACGTGGTCTTCGCGCTGCGCGAGCTGGACCCGGACTCCGTTCCGGTGAACTTCCTGATCCCGTTCGAGGGAACCCCGCTCGCCAAGGAGTGGAACCTGACCCCGCAGCGCTGTCTGCGGATCCTCGCGATGGTCCGGTTCGTCTGCCCCGACGTCGAGGTGCGGATCGCGGGCGGCCGCGAGGTGCACCTGCGCACGATGCAGCCGCTGGCGCTGCACCTGGCCAACTCCATCTTCCTGGGCGACTACCTGACCAGCGAGGGCCAGGCCGGCCGGGCCGACCTGGAGATGATCGCCGACGCGGGCTTCGAGGTGGAGGGCGCCGACCAGGTGACCCTGCCCGGGCACCGCGCGGCGGCCGGGGGCGGCTGCGGCTCGCAGGGGGACGCCGAGGGCGCGGGCCGCGGGGCGCACGGGGCCGCCGAAGGCGCCGGGTGCGGGTCGCACGCCGGTGCGGAAGGCTCCGGCTGCGGGGCGCACGAGGGCGGCGAGGGCGCCGGGTGCGGGTCGCACGAGGGCGGCGGGGTGTGCGGTTCGATGTCCGCCCCGGCCGCGGTGCCGGCCGCGGGCGAGCCGCGCACGGACCTGGTGGCCGTCCGCCGCCGCGGCGCCGGAACGGACCTCGCGCCCAATGCCTGAGCCGTCCCACCCGCCCGTCGCGCCCGAACCCGTCGCGCCCGGACCCGGCACGCCCGGACCGGCCCACGGACCCGGCACGACCGGGCCGGACGGCCGGCCGGGCGCGGGCCTGGCCGAACTGCTGGAACTGGACCGCAGGCACGTGTGGCACCCGTACGGGCCGATGCCCGGCCGCCGTGAGCCACTCGTCGTGGAGTCGGCGAGCGGGGTGCGGCTCAGGCTCGCGGACGGCTCGGGGGAACTGGTCGACGGCATGTCGTCCTGGTGGGCGGCGATCCACGGCTACAACCACCCGGTGCTCAACGAGGCGGTCCAGGGGCAGCTGGCGCGGATGAGCCATGTGATGTTCGGCGGGCTCACCCACGAGCCCGCGGTCCGCCTGGCGAAGCTCCTTGTCGACATGTCGCCCGACGGTCTCGAGCACGTCTTCCTCGCCGACTCCGGCTCGGTGTCCGTCGAGGTCGCCGTCAAGATGTGCCTGCAGTACTGGCGTTCGCTGGGCCGCCCGCAGAAGCGGCGGCTGCTGACCTGGCGGGGCGGCTACCACGGCGACACCTGGCAGCCCATGTCGGTCTGCGACCCCGAGGGCGGGATGCACGAGCTGTGGACCGGCGTGCTGCCGCGCCAGGTCTTCGCGGACGCCCCGCCCGCCGAGTACACGGAGGCGTACGCCGCCCATCTGCGCGAGCTGATCGGCCGGCACGCGGGCGAGCTGGCCGCCGTGATCGTGGAACCCGTGGTGCAGGGCGCGGGCGGCATGCGCTTCCACTCCCCCGCCTACCTCGACGTGCTGCGCGAGGCGTGCGACGCGCACGACGTCCTGCTCGTGTTCGACGAGATCGCCACCGGGTTCGGCCGCACCGGCGAGCTGTTCGCGGCCGGGCACGCCGGCGTGTCGCCCGATGTGATGTGCGTGGGCAAGGCGCTGACCGGCGGCTACATGACGATGGCGGCGACGCTGTGCACCGCCCGGGTGGCGGACGGGATCTCGCGCGGCGAGGTGCCGGTGCTGGCACACGGTCCGACGTTCATGGGCAACCCGCTGGCGGCGGCCGTGGCCTGCGCCTCGATCGAACTGCTCCTCGGCCAGGACTGGCAGACCGAGGTGCGGCGGATCGAGGCGGGGCTGCGGGACGGCCTCGCCCCGGCGGCCGGCCTGGACGGGGTGAAGGACGTGCGGGTCCTCGGCGCCATCGGGGTGGTGCAGCTGGACCACGAGGTGGACATCGCGGCGGCTACCCGGGCCGCCGTGCGCGAGGGCGTGTGGCTACGCCCGTTCCGGGACCTGGTGTACACGATGCCGCCCTACGTCACCGGTGACGCGGACGTGGCACGGATCGCGCGCGCGGTGTGCGCGGCGGCGCGGGAGGGATGAGATGCCGGTACTGGTGATCACGGGCACGGGGACGGAGGTCGGCAAGACGGTCACGACGGCCGCCGTGGCCGCGGCGGCCCTGGCGGCCGGCCGGTCGGTGGCCGTGCTGAAGGCCGCGCAGACCGGCGTTGCGCCCGGCGAGCGCGGGGACGCGGACGAGGTCGCACGCCTGGCCGGCGCGGTGACCGCGGGTGAACTCGCCCGCTTCCCGGAGCCGCTGGCGCCCGGTACGGCGGCGCGGCGGGCCGGCCGGGAGCCGGTGCGCCCGCAGGACGTGGCCGAGGCCGCCGCCAAGCTGGCCACGGAGCACGACCTGGTGCTGGTGGAGGGCGCGGGCGGGCTGCTCGTACGGTTCGACGAGGCGGGCGGGACGCTCGCGGACGCGGCGCGGCTGCTGCGGGCCCCGGTGCTGGTCGTGGCCTCCGCCGGCCTGGGCACCCTCAACACGACCGAGCTGACGGCCCGTGAACTGCGCGCCCGCGAGCTGGAGCTGCTCGGTGTGGTGATCGGGAGCTGGCCGGAGCGGGCCGACCTGGCCTCCCGCTGCAACGTGGCCGACCTCCCGGACGTGGCGGGCGCCCCTCTGCTGGGCGCCCTGCCGGCCGGTGCCGCCGCCCTCGCCCCCGCCGTCTTCCGCACGGCGGCCCCGGGCTGGCTGGCGCCGCGTCTGGACGGCACGTGGGACGCGGCGGCCTTCACGGCCCGCGAGGCCCCGGCGCCTTTGGTCGCTTAGCCGGGCGGGGGCCGGCGCGGGGGTGCGGCCGGGCCCGTCCGGGCGACGGCGGGAGGGTGCGCGGGTCCCGTCCCCGTCGAGAGACGGTCGACAGGCGGGGGCCACCGTCGAGGGCCGGTGCCGGCGGGGGCGAGGAGACGAAGGGCCGCGGGGCGGGCGTGCGGTGGGGGCCGGCTGGGGACACTCCGGATAGACCCGTCCGACTCGGGAGGCCGCCATGCCGACACCGTCCACCGGCTCCGGCAGAGTGGGGCCGGACGCCGTCCACCACCCCCTGTTCGCCCGGTACTACGTACGGGCCAGTGTCGCCGCCGAGACCCGGCTGGGCATGGCGCGGGTGCGGCGGCGGCTGCTGACCGGCCTGAGCGGACGGGTGATCGAGATCGGCGCGGGCAACGGACTGAACTTCGCGCACTACCCCGGCACCGTCGCGGAGGTCGTGGCGATCGAGCCCGAGCGGCTGCTGCGGCAGCGGGCCGTGGAGGCGGCCCTGCGTGCCGACGTCCCGGTGGACGTGGTGCCGGGGTGCGCGGAGGCGCTGCCGGTCAAGAGCGAGGGCTTCGACGCGGTGGTGCTGGCCCTGGTGCTGTGCAGCGTGCGCGACCTGCCGCGGGCGCTCGGCGAGGTGCGGCGCGTCCTGCGGCCGGGCGGCGAGGTGCGGTTCTTCGAGCACGGCAGGGGCGGCGGCCGGGCCATGCGGGTGACCCAGCGCGCCCTGGACCGTACGGTGTGGCCGCTGGTGAGCGGGGGCTGCCACCTGGCGCGCGATCCGGTCGCCGCGCTGCGGGACGCCGGGTTCGAGCTCGGGCCCTACCGGCGGGTGCTCCTGCCGGACAAGGGCCCCGTGCTGCCCGCCTCGTACTGCTCGCTGGGCACCGCGTGGCGGCCGGTCGCCACGGGCTGATCAGCCCGTCACAGGCTCCACCGGCGCAGTTCCCCGGCGATGTCGCCCACCGACGCCTCGCCGCTCTTGACCAGCCTGGCCAGGTCCCGCACCTGTTCGGGCGAGGTGTCGACCTTCAGGCCGCTGGCGACCAGATAGGCGTAGGCGACGGCGGAGGCGAACAGGGCGTTGGAGCGCTCCAGCGCCGGGACGTGGACCAGCAGTTGCAGCAGTGCGGCGGCCCGCGCGTGCGGGGTGTCGTAGACGGGCACGTCGAAGATCTCGGCGCGGTGCCGCGCCACCGCCGCGACCAGGGCGCCCCAGTCGGTGACCTGGGGGTCCCCGGGCGTCATCCGTTCGGCGAGCATGAGCAGCCAGGCGAGGTCGATCGTCAGGTCGTTCAAGGGATCAGTGACGGCCTTCGCTCCGGGGCCCGCGGCGGCCCTCGCGTTCGGCGCCGAACTCCTCGGCGAAGACGGCCTCGTAGCTCTTCATGAAGTCCGCGGCGGCCTCCACGAAGGTGTGGCCGATCTCTCCGGCGTCCTGGCGGACCAGTTCCTCGATGTAGCGGTTGACGCTCATGCCGCGGGCCAGGGCGCGCTCGCGGGCGGCGCGGGCGGTGCCCTCGTCCACTCTCACGTTCAGCTGGGTCTTCGCCATGCCATGACGCTAGCGCCGGAGCGCTAGCCGGGGCAAGCGCCGTCCCCGCCCGGCCGCGACGGGCGGTGGGGCCCCTGACGGCCGGTGGGGCCAGGGGGCTGCGGGTGGATGATGTCCCCTACACGCACTTCCCCGTCCCGGCCCACGGGTGGAGAGCCGACTCGGCCCAACGGGGGATACCGGCTGTGCGCCCGGTCACACTAGGCTCGGCCGGGGACAAAGGACTCATGAGCCAGGACGTACGAGGTCGCAGGACCATCGAGGAGGCTGCCGTGACCACCCCCGCAGCGGCGCCGGGCCAGGCGCCGGCCGACGGCATCGCGGCCCGTGCGCGCGGACTGACCAAGGCCTACGGGTCGGGCGAGACCACCGTGCTGGCGCTGGACTCGGTGGACGTCGACATCGCGCGCGGCCGGTTCACCACGGTCATGGGACCCTCCGGCTCCGGGAAGTCCACGCTGATGCACTGCCTGGCCGGGCTCGACACCGTGTCGGCCGGGCGGGTGTGGATCGGCGACACCGAGATCACGGGGCTGAAGGACCGCGAGCTGACCCGGCTGCGCCGGGACCGCATCGGCTTCATGTTCCAGTCCTTCAACCTCATCCCCACGCTCAACGCGCTGGAGAACATCACCCTGCCCATGGACATCGCGGGCCGTAAGCCCGACGAGGAGTGGCTGGACCGGGTGATCGACACCCTGGGGCTGAGGGACCGGCTCAAGCACCGGCCGGCCCAGCTGTCGGGCGGTCAGCAGCAGCGTGTCGCCTGCGCCCGGGCGCTGGCCTCCCGGCCCGAGCTGATCTTCGCGGACGAGCCGACCGGCAACCTGGACTCGCGCGCGGGCCTGGAGGTGCTGGGCTTCCTGCGCGACGCCGTCGACTCCCTGGGGCAGACGGTCGTCATGGTGACGCACGACCCGGGCGCCGCCGCCCACTCCGACCTCGTGCTCTACCTCGCCGACGGGCGGATCGTCGACGAGATGGAGCAGCCGACGGCCGAGGCGGTGCTGGAGCGCATGCGCCTCTTCGCCGGCAGCGCCGCCCCGGCCGCCGTCGTACGGACGGCCGCCCCCACCAACGGGGTGCCCGCCTCGACCAACGGGGTGCCCGCATCCACCGCCGGGGCGGCCGCCTCCACCACCGCGGCGGGCGCCTCCACCACCGGGACCGCCGCCTCCGGCTCCGGTGCGCACGCCCCCGACGGCCCCGCCGCCGACCTGCCCGGACCGGCTTCCGGCACCCGGCCCCCGGCCTCCCGCACGCCCGACGACCGGTTCACCGAGACGGGGTCCCTGCTGCGCCCAGCGGACGGCACCGCCGCCGAGGAGGCCTGACCGGCGTGCTCAAGGCGACACTGCGCAGCTTCCTCGCCCACAAGGGGCGGCTGCTGCTGTCCGCCCTCGCCGTCGTGCTGTCCGTGGCGTTCGTCGCGGGCAGCCTGATCTTCTCCGACACCGTCACCCGCACGTTCGACCGGCTGTTCGCCTCCACCGCCGCCGACGTCACGGTGTCGGCCAAGCAGGACCTCAGGTCCCCCGTGCGCACCGGCGCCGTGCAGACCGTGCCCGCCTCGCTCGTCCGCCGCGTGGCCGGCGTCGACGGCGTGGCGGCCGCCCACGTCGACACGGTCGTCGAGAACGTGGTGGCCGTCAACAGCAGGAACGAGGCCGTCGGCCCGACCAACGGCGCCCCCACCATCGCCCGCAACTGGCAGGACACCGCACGCAGTCCGGTGCGGCTGACCTCCGGTCACGTCCCGCGCGGCGACGGCGAGACGGTGCTGGACGCCGACACGGCCCGGCACAAGCACGTGCGGATCGGCGACGTGCTGACCGTGCAGGCGCCGCCCGGGACCTTCCGGGTGCGGGTCGTCGGCATCGCCACCTTCACCACCACCAACCCCGGTGCGGCCCGGCTCTACCTGGACACCGCCACCGCGCAGACCCGGCTGCTCGGCTCCACCGACCGTGCCACCGCCATCTCGGCGGACGCGCGCGAGGGCGTGCGCGACACCGAGCTCAAGCGCCGCGTCGCCGCGGCGGTCGGGACCGGGACCTACCAGGTGAAGACGGCCGGGGAGCAGGCCAAGTCGGCCGCCGCCGACCTCGGCGGATTCCTCAAGATCATCAAGTACGTGATGCTGGGCTTCGCCGGGATCTCGGTGCTGGTCGGGATCTTCCTGATCGTCAACACCTTCTCCATGCTGGTCGCCCAGCGCACCCGGGAGCTGGGGCTGCTGCGCGCCCTGGGCGCCGACCGGCGCCAGGTGCGGCGGTCGGTGCTGGCCGAGGCCGTACTGCTCGGGCTGGTGGGCTCGACCCTGGGCCTGGCGGCCGGCATCGGCCTCGCGGCGGGGCTGCTCCGGCTCCTGGGCGCCTTCGGCATGAACCTGAGGGCGACGGAGATGGTCATCGGCTGGGGCACGCCCGTCGCGGCCTACGTCGTCGGCCTCGGGGTCACCTTCGTGGCCGCCTATCTGCCGGCCCGCCGCGCCGCGGGCGTCTCCCCCATGGCGGCGCTGGCGGACGCCGAGGTCGGGGGTATTGGCCGGCCGCTGCGAGTGCGCGCCGTGGTGGGCACGGTCCTCGGGGCGGCGGGTGCGGCGGCGCTGGCCGGCTGCGCCGTGGCGACCCGCACGGCGACCGCCGCCTCCCTGCTGGGCCTCGGCGTCGTCCTCACCCTCGTCGCGACCGTGGTCGCCGGGCCGCTGCTGGTGCGCCCGCTGATCCGGGTGCTGGGGGCCGCCTTCCCGGCCCTGTTCGGCTCCGTCGGCCGGATGAGCCAGCGCAACGCCCTGCGCAACCCGCGCCGGACGGGAGCCACCGCGGCGGCCCTGATGGTGGGGCTCGCCCTGGTCGGCGGGATGTCGGTGGCCAGCGCCTCCATGACCCGTTCCTTCGACCGGCAGATCGACAAGACGCTGGGCGCCGACTACGTGGTGCAGAACCGCAACTTCCTGCCGTTCACGTCGGAGGTCACCGACGCGGTGCGCGCGACGCCGGGCGCCGGTCTCGTGGTGCGGCAGCGGCTCGCCGCGATCGCGGTGCGGCTGCCCGACGGCAAGCGCGTCCAGACGGCCGCCTCGGGCTACGACGGCGAGCTGGACGCGGTGGCCCACCTCAAGTACGCGGCCGGGGGCACGGCCTCGGCCCTGGCCGTGGGTCATCTCGCCATGGACGTCGACTTCGCGAGACGTCACGGCGTGCGGGTGGGCAGCGTGCTCCCCGTCGAGTTCCAGGGCGGCCGGCGGGCCGCGCTCACGGTCGGCGCGCTCACCGACCAGGAGGCCGCCGAGGGGTTCGGGGTGCAGGGCGGCATCTTCTTCGGCCTGCGCACGCTCGACAGGTACGTGCCGGGCACCCAGGACGCCGGGCTGTTCGTGAACGCGGCCCCCGGCACCGGGAAGGACCGGCTGCGCTCGGGACTGGAGAAGGCCCTCGCCCCGTACCCCAACGTGCAGGTGCGGGACCAGGCGGACTACAAGAAGCTGGTCCACGACCAGATCGCGGTGCTGCTCTACCTGGTGTACGCGCTGCTCGGGCTCGCGATCGTCATCGCGGTGCTCGGCGTGGTCAACACGCTCGCCCTGTCGGTGGTGGAGCGCACCCGGGAGATCGGGCTGCTGCGGGCCATCGGACTCGCCCGGCGGCAGCTGCGGCGGATGATCCGGCTGGAGTCGGTGGTCATCGCCGTCTTCGGCGCGGTCCTGGGCCTCGGGCTGGGGCTGGTGTGGGGGCTGTGCGTCCAGCGGCTGCTGGCCCTCCAGGGCATGACGGCGCTGGCCATCCCGTGGACCACCATCGTCGCGGTCGTGGTCGGCGCGGCGGTGGTCGGCGTGGTGGCGGCGCTGCTGCCGGCCCTGCGGGCGTCCCGTATGAACGTGCTGGCGGCCATCGCCCACGAGTGAGGGAAGCGCCGGCGGCCGGTGGCGGTCCGTGGGCGCGGACGGCGACGGGCCACCGTGTCCGCATGGTGGAATCCCGCCCGTCCCGGTCCCGGTCCTGGTGTGATCACCGCATGACCGATCTGCGCATACGCCCCGCGACCACCGGCGATCTCGACACGGTGCTGGACTTCTGGAGGACGGCCGCGGAGGGCACGAGCATCAGCGACGACCGGGACGGCGTGGAACGGCTCGTCACCCGTGACCCGGGAGCCCTGCTGCTGGCCCACCGGGACGGCGCACTGGTGGGCACGGTGATCGCGGGCTTCGACGGCTGGCGCTGCCATCTGTACCGGCTGGCGGTGCACCCCGGCCGGCGCCGCCAGGGCATCGGCTCGGCGCTGCTGGCAGCGGCCGAGGAGCGGTTCGTACGGCTGGGCGGGCGGCGCGGCGACGCCATGGTCCTCACCCGCAACGAGACGGCGCACCACGCCTGGCGGGCGGCGGGCTATGCGCCCGAGGAGCAGTGGCGGCGCTGGGTCAAGCCGCTCACCGGCTGACGGGCTGACGCCCGGGCGAGGCCCGTCCGGCCGGGCACCCGAGCGGTTCTTTGCCCATCCTTTACCCTTGATGGAGCACCCGGTCCCCCATGAAAGGCTGTGAGCCCCCGCCCATGGGTGAGCCTCCCGGTGAGCTCCACCGCGCGCGCCCCTCCGGTCCGCAGGACGATGACAACGGGGTGACCCGATGACCGAAGTGCTCCTCCTGCTCGTGGCGGTGCTGCTGTCCCTGGCCTGCGGCGCCTTCGTCGCCGCCGAGTTCTCGCTGACCACGGTCGACCGCGGCGCCCTGGAGCGGGCCGCCGAGCGCGGCGAACGCGGCGCCGCGGGCGCCCTCAAGGCCGTACGGAACCTGACCTTCCAGCTCTCCGGGGCGCAGCTCGGCATCACCGTCACCAATCTGGTGGTCGGCATGCTCGCCGAGCCCTCCATCGCCAAGCTGATCGCCGGGCCGCTGCAGGCGCTGGGCCTCTCCCGGTCCGCGGCAACCTCGGTGGCCCTGGTCCTGGGCACGGCGCTGTCCACGGTGTTCCTGATGGTCGTCGGCGAGCTGGTGCCGAAGAACTGGGCGATCTCCTCGCCGCTGGCGGTGGCCAGGCGGGTGGCCACGCCGCAGCGGTGGTTCAGCGCGGCCTTCCGGCCCTTCATCACCCACCTCAACAACGCCGCGAACCGCGTGGTGCGCCGGCTCGGAGTGGAGCCCGCCGAGGAACTGGCCTCCGCGCGCGGTCCCCAGGAGCTGGCGGCGCTGGCCCGGCACTCCGCCAGGGAGGGCGCCCTGGAGGCGGACACCGCCGAGCTGTTCGTCCGGACGCTCAACCTGGCCGACCTGACCGCGGAGAACGTGATGACCCCCCGCGTCCAGGTCGTCGCGCTCGACGCCCAGGCGACCTGCGAGGACGTGGCCAACGCCACCCGGGCGACCGGCCTGTCCCGCTTCCCCGTCTACCGCGGCACCCTGGACTCGGTGGTCGGCACGGCCCACGTCAAGGACGTGCTGGCGGTCCCGGCCGAGCGCCGGATCCGGCTGCCCGTCTCCGAGATCATGCGCGAGCCGCTGCTCGTGCCCGAGTCCCTGACCGTGGACCGCCTGCTGGACAGGCTGTCCGGCCTGCGCACCATGGCGGTCGTGATCGACGAGTACGGGGGCACGGCGGGCGTGGCCACCCTCGAGGACATCGTCGAGGAGGTCGTCGGCGAGGTGCGCGACGAGCACGACCCGCACGAGACGCCGGACATCGCCCCGGCCGGGGCCGACGCCGAGGGCCGCGCCCTGTACTCGGCCGACGGCTCCGCGCGGGTGGACCAGCTGGCGCGTGTCGGACTGCGGGTGCCCGAGGGGCCGTACGAGACGCTCGCCGGTTTCGTCGCCGCCGAGCTCGGCCGTATCCCCGAGACCGGCGACATCCTTCAGGTGGCCGGGTGGCGGCTGGACGTGGTGGACTCCGGCGGACGCCGGGCCGCGCGGGTGCTGCTGCACGCGCCGCTCGACGACGAGGCGCACGCGGCGCGGGCGACCCGGGCGCAGGAGCGGGAGCAGAGGCGGGAGCGCCGGGCCGGCGCGGCCGAACGGCACGGCGAACGCGAGGACGCGGAGCGGAGGGCCGGCCGGTGACCGCCGTACAGATCCTGATCGGACTGGCGACCCTGGTCGTCAACGCCTTCTTCGTGGCGGCCGAGTTCGCGCTGATCTCGGTGCGCCGCAGCCAGGTCGAGCCGTACGCCGAGGAGGGCGACCGGCGCGCCAGGAGCGTGCTGTGGGGGCTGGAGCACGTTTCCGCGCTGCTGGCGGCCGCGCAGCTCGGCATCACGCTGTGCACGCTGGTCCTCGGTGTCGTGGCCGAGCCGGCCATCGCGCATCTGCTGGAGCCGGTGTTCCACGCGGCGGGCGTGCCGTCGGGCGCGGGCCACGCGGTGTCGTTCGTGATCGCGCTGACGCTGGCGACGTATCTGCACATGCTGCTCGGCGAGATGGTGCCGAAGAACATCGCGCTGGCCGAGCCGGTGCGCAGCGCCCTGCTGCTCGGCCCGCCGCTGGTCGCGCTGTCCCGGGCCCTGCGGCCGGTGATCTTCACGGTGAACGCGTTCGCCAACGGACTCCTCCGGCTGCTGCGGGTGGAGGCGAAGGACGAGGTCTCGGCGACGTTCACGGACACGGAGCTGGCCGAGATCGTCAAGGACGCCAGCGAGGCCGGGCTCATCGACGACCGGGCGCAGGAGCGGCTGCACGACGCGCTGGAGCTGGGCAGCCGGCCCGTGCGGGACGTGGTGCTCCCGCTGGAGCGGGTCGTCTACGCCCGGCTGGGAGTCACCCCCGAACAATTGGAGAGACTGTCGGCCGACTCGGGCTTCTCCCGCTTCCCCGTGGTCGACGAGGCGCGGCGGATCATCGGCTATCTGCACGTCAAGGACGCGCTGGACGCCACGCCGCGCGACGAGCCGTTCCGGCTGCGCGACATGCGGCCCATCGCCCGCGTCCGCGAGAGCACGCCGCTGGACGACGTGCTCACCGCGATGCGGGGCAGCCGTACGCACGTCGCGGCCGTGCTCGGCGCGGACGGGCGGCTGGCGGGGCTGGTGACCATGGCGGACGTACTGCGGGAGCTGTTCGGCCAGCCGGTGTGAGCGGCGCGAGCGCGGACGCGAGACGCGGGTGACACACGGGCGTTCGCGGACCCGACCGCGGTGGGCCGGACCCGCGACCGACCGGACCCGCGACCGACCGGCTGGCGACCGACCGGTTGGTATGGCGTCCGGTCCCTTAGGTACGATCACTCACGCCATGCAGACGAATCCCCCCTACACCAGCCTGGTCGCGGTCGGCGACTCCTTCACCGAGGGCATGTCGGACCTGCTGCCCGACGGCTCCTACCGGGGCTGGGCGGACCTCCTGGCGGCACGGATGGCCGCCCGCACCCCCGGTTTCCGGTACGCCAACCTGGCCGTGCGCGGAAAGCTGATCCAACAGATCGTCGACGAGCAGGTCGGGGTGGCCGCGGCCATGCGCGCCGACGTGGTGACCCTGGTGGGCGGGCTCAACGACACCCTGCGCCCCAAGTGCGACATGGGCCGGGTGCGGGACCTGCTGACCGAGGCGGTGGAGCGGCTGGCGCCCTCCTGCGGGCGGCTGGTGCTGATGCGCAGCCCAGGCCGCCAGGGACCGGTCCTCGAGCGCTTCCGCCCGCGCATGGAGGCGCTGTTCGCCTGCGTCGACGAACTGGCGGACAAGCACGGCGCGGTCGTCGTGGACCTGTACGGCGCTCCGTCGCTGGCCGACCCGCGCCTGTGGGACGTGGACCGGCTGCACCTGACCGCCGAGGGGCACCGCCGGGTGGCGGAGGCGGTGTGGCAGGCGCTCGGCCACGAGCCGGAGGACCCGCACTGGCACACGCCGGTGCCGGCCACCGTGCCGCCCGGCTGGGCCGCCCGCCGGCTGGCGGACGCCCGGTTCGCCCGGCAGCACCTGCTGCCGTGGGTAGGGCGGCGGCTGACCGGCCGCTCCTCCGGGGACGGCCGCCCGGCCAAGCGGCCCGACCTGCTGCCCTACGAGGACCCGGCCTGAGGCGTGTCGCCGCCGGCGGTCGTCTCGTAGGTTCCGACGAACGACCTGGTGGCACCGGCCTGCATGATTCGCCAGTAGAATCCGTACACGTGACTTCTGCGCCCGCCAAGCCCCGTATCCCGAACGTCCTCGCCGGACGCTACGCCTCCACCGAGCTGGCCACGCTCTGGTCGCCCGAGCACAAGGTGAGGCTCGAGCGGCAGCTCTGGCTCGCCGTGCTGCGCGCCCAGAAGGACCTCGGGATCGAGGTCCCGGACGAGGCGATCGCCGACTACGAGCGCGTCCTCGACACCGTCGACCTGGCCTCCATCGCCGAGCGCGAGAAGGTCACCCGGCACGACGTGAAGGCGCGGATCGAGGAGTTCAACGACCTCGCCGGGCACGAGCACGTGCACAAGGGCATGACCTCCCGCGACCTCACCGAGAACGTCGAGCAGCTGCAGATCCGGCTCTCCCTGGAGCTGATGCGGGACCGCACAGTGGCCGTCCTGGCGCGCCTGGGCCGCCTGGCCGCCGAGTACGCCGAGCTGGTCATGGCCGGCCGCTCCCACAACGTGGCCGCGCAGGCGACCACCCTCGGCAAGCGGTTCGCCACCGCCGCCGACGAACTGCTCGTGGCGTACGGCAGGGTCGAGGAGCTGCTCGGCCGCTACCCGCTGCGCGGCATCAAGGGCCCGGTCGGCACGGCGCAGGACATGCTGGACCTGCTCGGCGGCGACGCCTCCCGGCTGGCGGAGCTGGAGCGGCGCATCGCCGGCCACCTCGGCTTCTCCCAGGTGTTCACGTCGGTCGGCCAGGTGTACCCGCGCTCCCTGGACTACGAGGTCGTCACCGCGCTGGTGCAGCTGGCGGCGGCCCCCTCCTCGCTGGCGAAGACGATCCGGCTGATGGCCGGGCACGAGCTGGTCACCGAGGGCTTCAAGCCGGGGCAGGTGGGCTCCTCGGCGATGCCGCACAAGATGAACACCCGCTCCTGCGAGCGCGTCAACGGCCTCATGGTGATCCTGCGCGGCTACGCCTCGATGACCGGCGAGCTGGCCGGCGACCAGTGGAACGAGGGCGACGTGTCCTGCTCGGTGGTGCGCCGGGTGGCACTGCCGGACGCGTTCTTCGCCCTGGACGGCCTGCTGGAGACGTTCCTGACGGTGCTGGACGAGTTCGGCGCCTTCCCCGCGGTGATCGCCCGCGAACTGGACCGCTATCTGCCCTTCCTGGCCACCACCAAGGTGCTGATGGGCGCGGTGCGCGCCGGGGTGGGCCGGGAGGTCGCCCACGAGGCGATCAAGGAGAACGCGGTGGCGACCGCCCTGGCGATGCGCGAGCAGGGCGCGGACCGCAACGACCTGCTCGACAAGCTCGCCGCCGACGAGCGGCTGCCGCTCGACCGCGCGGAGCTGGACCGGCTCATGGCCGACAAGCTGTCGTTCACCGGCGCGGCGGCCGACCAGGTCGGCGCGGTCGTCGGCCGTATCGAGGAAATCGTCAAGCGGCACCCGGCCGCCGCGGAGTACGCCCCGGGGGCGATCCTCTGACCCGCTTCACCCCGGCCGAGCTCGAGGCCGCCCGCGACCGTCTCGTACCCGACGTGGTCGCGGACGGCCTCCGCGTGCTGTTCTGCGGGATCAACCCCGGCCTGATGACGGCGGGGACCGGCCACCACTTCGCCCGCCCCGGCAACCGCTTCTGGCCGGTCCTGCACCGGTCCGGCTTCACCCCGCGCCTGCTGCACCCGTCTGAGCAGGGAGAACTGCTCTCGTACGGGCTGGGCATCACCAACGTCGTGGCGCGGCCGTCCGCGAGGGCCGGTGAACTGACCCCGCGGGAGTACCGGGAGGGCGGGCGGCTGCTGGCCCTGAAGGTGGCGCGGCTGCGGCCGGGGTGGCTGGCCGTGCTCGGGGTCACCGCGTACCGGGCGGCGTTCGACGACCGCGGGGCCCAAGTGGGCCCGCAGGAACGGACGATCGGCGACACACGCCTGTGGGTGCTGCCCAATCCGAGCGGGCTGAACGCGCACTGGACGGCCGCGACGATGGCCGAGGAGTTCGCCCGGCTGCGCGAGGCGGCGGGGGCCGGCCGGGCGCCGTAGCGGGCGGGACGTCACGGCGGGTCGGTGTCGGTGACGACCGCCAGCAGCTGGAACGGCAGCTCCCTGTCCCACTGCGAGACGCCCAGGGCTATCCACCGGCCGGTCTCCCCGGACCGCCACAGCCGCACGTCCGGCACATGGGCGCTCAACGAGGCCCAGGGCTCGTCGACGTGCTCGCCGCGGGTGGTCCGCTCGAACACGCTGTACAGGCTGAACGCCTGCGGCGGCCCCCACCGCCGGGTCAGCCGCTCCCCCAGTCCGTCCCGGTCGCACGCGTACTGCTCCTCGGTCTCCTCCCGCCGGGTGCCGTCGTCCTCCCAGAAGTCCTCGCTGGTCTCCAACTCGGCCACGGCGTAACCGGGTCCGGCCGTGCCGACGTCCGTCCTGGCGCGCTCGGCGGGGAACTCCCCGGAGCACAGCCGGTCTATGACGGCGAGAGCCTTCGCGATGTCCATGCGGTCCAGTAAACCGGGCACCACTGACATGTGGCGGTGCGTCAGGCGTCCCGCACTCGCTGCCCCGGCCGGCGCCGAGTACGATCCGCCCCACACGCGCACGAGCTGGGAGGACGGACGGTGGGGCGGCTTACCGGCGGGGATCCCTCGCTGCTGCGAAGGATCAATTCCGCGGTGGTGCTGCACGCGATGCGTGCCACGGACTGCGCCACGCTCACGGAGATCACCCGGGTGACGGGACTGTCCCGGCCCACCGTCGAGGGCGTCGTCGAGGACCTCATCGCGGCCGGCCTCGTCGTGGAGAAGGCCGCCGAGGAGGGGGCCGCCCGGCGGCAGGGGCGGCCCGCGCGCCGGTTCAGGTTCCGTGCCGAGGCCGGGCACCTGCTGGGGCTGGAGATCGGCGCGCACCGGGTCGCCGCGCTGCTGGCCGACCTGGACGGCCGGGTGCTCGGCGCCCAGGCCAAGGACGTGGACGAGACGGTGGAGGCGGACGAGCGGCTGGAGCGGCTGCGCACGGCCGTCGCCGAACTGCTGCGCCGGGCCGGTGTCCCCCGCAGCTCCCTGCGGGCCGTCGGGGTGGGCACGCCCGGGATCGTGGAGGCGGACGGCACCGTGCGGCTGGGCACGGCGCTGCCCGGCTGGACAGGTCTGCACCTGGGCGAACGGCTGAGCCGTTCCTTCAAGTGCCCGGTGCTGGTGGAGAACGACGCCAACGCGGCGGCGGTCGCCGAGCACTGGAAGGGCGCCGCCACCGAGTCCGACGACGTGGTCTTCGTGCTGGCCGGACTGAGCCCGGGCGCCGGTTCCCTGATCGGCGGCCGGCTGCACCGCGGCTACGGCGGAGCCGCAGGCGAGATCGGCGCGCTGCACCTGCTGGGCCGCGAGGTCACGCCCGAGACCCTGCTGTCGACGACCGACCGGCCGCTGCACCCCCTGGACGAGCAGGCGGTGGCCGAGGTGTTCAAACTGGCCCGCGAGGGCGACCGGCGGGCCCGCGCGGCCGTGGAGCGCTTCATCCAGCGGCTCGTCCACGACGTGGCGGCGCTGGTGCTGGCGCTGGACCCGGAGCTGGTGGTCATCGGCGGCTGGGCGGCGGGCCTGGACGGCGTACTGGAGCCGCTGCGGCGCGAACTGGCCCGCTACTGCCTGCGGCCGCCGGAGGTGACCCTGTCGCTGCTGGGCGAGGCGGCCGTGGCCACGGGGGCGCTGCGGCTGGCCCTCGACCACGTGGAGGAGCAACTGTTCGCGGTCGAGGGCACGGTGACGGCGCGCCGCTGACGGCACGCACGGGCACGGTGACGGCGCGCCGCTGACGGCAGGCAGGGACCCGGTGACGGCCCGCCGCTGATGGCGCGCGCGGGCCGTGCGCCGGGAGGCGTCTAGGACGCCTGGCGCTCGGGACCGTGGTGGATCTCCACGCGGCCGGAGTCGCCGAAGGTGAGCCGGCAGGTGTCGGCGCGGTACGTGGCGACGGAGAGCGCGGCGGTGCGGCCCCCGGCGAGGAAGCGGGTCGTCACCACGAGGACGGGCGCGCCGGGCAGCCGGTCGAGCTCCTTGGCGTCGTCCGCACGCGCCGAGCCCAGCTCGACGGTGCGCTCCTCGCCCTCCAGCTCGAGGCGCTGCAGTTCGCGCAGCACGGCACGCGCGCGTGCCGGTCCGGACGGGGCGTCGATGGCGGTCAGGTCGGGCACGGACGAGGCGGGAATGTAGAGCAGCTCCGCCGCGACCGGCTGGCCGTGGCTGACCCGGGAGCGGCGCACGATGTGCACGGGCTCCTCGCGGCCGGTCCCCAGTGCCTCGGCGACCGCGGCCGGGGCGACGGCCTGGGCGCAGTCCACGGGCTGCCAGGCGTCACCGGCGGCGCCGGGCCAGATGTGCTGCTCGGTGCCGACGGCCACTCCCACGCGCGGCGGGGCGACGGTGGTCCCGACCCCGCGGCGGCGCTGCAGCCTGCCCTCCAGCTCCAGCTGCTCCAGGGCCTGGCGCAGGGTGGCCCGGGCCACGCCGAAGCGTGCGGCCAGCTCCCGCTCGTTGGGCAGGATCTCGCCGACCGAGAACTCGGAGTCCAGTGCCTCACTGAGCACGGTCCTGAGATGCCAGTACTTGGGCTCCGGCACCGTTTCCAGCTGCGTCGTCCCCACCCTGTCCTCCGCAATCGCCGTGGTCCGGCGGCGTTTTCACGCCCTTGTTTATTAAAGGTTGTTTTACTTATCTGCGACGATAAGGCGGCCCCCACCCTTGGTCAAGACCAATCCTCCGACCCTTCGGCGGCGCGCCGGGGAGGCGCCGCGCGGCGTTCACGAAGCGTTCGCGCGACGCCATGTTCGTGACACCACGGCACGACCCGGCCACGGTGGAACGGCACGCGGACCGATCCAGGGGCTACCCGCCGGTAGCAATTGCTGACAAGCTGTCCAGCAGGCGTCCGTCAGCGAATTCCCGACGAGGAGCACTCATGTCCGCCACCGTCTCCTTCAAGGTCCCCTCCGCGCACGGCCCGCGCACGGTGACCCTGTCCTACGCACGCGTGGGCAGCGGTGAGCCGCTGCTCCTGCTGCACGGCATCGGTCACCACCGGCAGGCCTGGGACCCGGTGGTGCACCTCCTCGCCGCCGAGCGGGACGTGATCGCCGTGGACCTGCCGGGCTTCGGCGCCTCCCCCGCGCTGCCCGACGGGCTGCGGCACGACCTGCCGACGATGAACGCGACCCTGGGCGCCCTGTGCGAGGCACTGGAGATCGAGCGGCCGCATGTCGCGGGCAACTCCCTGGGCGGCCTGCTGGCGCTGGAGCTGGGCCGCGAGAAGCTCGTACGGTCCGTCACCGCCTTGTCCCCGGCCGGGTTCTGGACCCAGGCGGAGCGGCGGTACGCGTTCGGCGTGCTGCAGACGATGCGCGGGATCGCCCGGCGCGCGCCGCTGCCGGTGGTCGAGCGGCTCTCGCGGACGGCGGCCGGGCGCACCGTCCTGACGAGCACCATCTACGCCCGCCCCGGCCGCCGTTCACCGCAGGCCGTGGTCGCCGAGACGCTCGCCCTCGCTGGGGCGACCGGGTTCGAGGAGACCCTGCGGGCCGGCGTCGACGTCCTCTTCACGGACGACATCCCGCACATCCCGGTCACCGTGGCCTGGGGGACGCGGGACCGCATCCTGGTGCGCCGGCAGGGCGTCCGCGCCAAGCTGATCATCCCGCGGGCCCGGCTGGTGCGCCTGCCCGGCTGCGGCCACGTCCCGATGAACGACGACCCGGCGCTGGTCGCCCGGGTCATCCTCGACGGCAGCCGGGCCGGGCAGTAGGTCCCGTACTCTCTTCTCCCGTGGCCGCTCCTGTGCCGCGCGTCCGCGTCATCCCCGGGTGCGCGGCACGGGGCGGTGGCCGCGCCGACCGCCGCCGGCCGTACCGGTGCGACCTGGTGACTCGGCGTCAGGAAGCCCCGGGAACGGCGCGGGGCGGTGAAGGGCGGTGCGGGGCGGTGCACGGGCCGCCCGCCCCGCCGAGGGGACGGCGACAGAGCAAGCAAGACGCGCGGAAGCCGCCGAACCATGCTTTACCGAGGGGTCACAGGGCGTTCGTGATCACGCAACACGGTTCCTTCACAGTGGCTGCATGACTCGAGAACTGTCTGATGTGACGCGTGCGAAGCACGGTCGCCCCGTCCACCACTGGCGGCGGGACGTGGTGGAACTGGCCGCCCTGTTCACGGCCGTCGCGGTGGCGGACGCGGTGGCCAACCTGATCGGGCACGGGCCCGACGGCCCGGCCCTGCTGGTGATCTCGGCGATGGCGCTCGTCGCCACGGCCGCGTTCCACACCTGGTGGGCACGGCACCACGGCCACGCACCGCCCGCGAGCGATACCGGCGCCCGGCCGCTCGCCGCACTGCGGCGGCGGGCCGGGCGGCCCGCCACCGGCCCGGCGCCCGACGGCCCGGCGGCACCGCGGGGGGCGGCGGCGGGCGCGCTGTGGCGGATGCGGACGACGGTGCGGGACGAGCCGGGCTCGCTGGCGGCGCTGTGCGCGGCGCTGGCCGAGCGGCGGATCGACATCCTGAGCCTGCAGACGCATCCGCTGGCCGAGGGCACGGTGGACGAGTTCCTGCTGCGCGCGCCCGCCGGACTCGACGGCTCCGGGATCACCGGGGCGGTCTCCCTGGCCGGCGGCGCCGACACCTGGATCGAACGGGCCGACACGCACGACCTGGTGGACGCGCCCACCCGGGTCCTGGGGCTGGCCACCCGCACGGCGCTGGACGCCGCGGAACTGCCGCTGGCGCTGCGGCAGTTGCTCGGCCGGTGCACCATCCGCTCGCTGCCCGCCCGCCCGGCGGGCGGCGGCCACGGCCCCACCGTGCCCGACGGGGGAACGCTCGAGGACACGGTGCTGCGGCTGCCCGCCCCGGAGGGCGGAGTGATCACCGTGGAGCGGCCGTACCTGCCCTTCACGCCCACCGAGTTCGCCCGCGCCCGGGCCCTGGTCGAACTGGACACCCGGCTGGGTCCGCGGGTGCCGCGCGGCCAGGACGTGCTGACGCTGCCCGAGGGGAACGCGATCACCGTGCGCCGGGCGGACACCGGTGATGTGCCGGCGGCCCGGCGGATGCACGACCGGTGCTCGGCGCGCACGCTCGACATGCGCTACCACGGGCCGGTCACCGACGCCGACCGCTATCTGAACCACCTGCTCAGCCCCCGGTTCGGCCGGACCCTCGCCGTGCACAGCGCCTCGGGCCGGATCATCGGCCTCGGCCATCTGCTGTGGGACGGCGACGAGACGGAGGTCGCCCTGCTCGTCGAGGACGAGTGGCAGCGGCGGGGCATCGGCTCGGAGCTGCTGCGCCGGCTGGTCGGCATGGCCGTCGAGGCGGGCTGCGAGAGCGTATACGCCGTGACGCGGGCGTCGAACACCGGCATGGTCGCCGCCATGCGCGGCCTGGGCCTGCCGCTCGACTACCAGATCGAGGAGGGCACGCTGGTGATCACGGCCCGGCTGGACGCGACCCCGGTGGCCTCCAGGCCGCCGTACGACGGCGGGCAGGGGCGGCTGAACCGGTCCGGCCCGCGGGACTGAGGCCGGCCGGCCCCGCGGGCGGGCGGCCCCGCGGGGGCGGGCGGTGCGGCAGGCGGCACGGTGAGCACCCGGTGCCGACTTGGCACCCCCGTGCGAGGCCCGGCGGCAGCCCGGCGCGGGGCCGGCGGCAGCCCGGCGCGGGCCCGGCGGCAGCCCGCTGCGGGCCCGGCGACAGCCCGGCGCGGGCCCGGCGACAGCCCGGCGCGGGCCCGGCGACAGCCCGGCGCGGGCCCGGCGACAGCCCGCTGCGGGCCCGGCGACAGCCCGGCGCGACCCGACAGCAGCCCGAGGACAGCCCGGCGCGGGCCGGCAGCAACCCGGCGACAGCCCGGCGCGACCCGGCAGCAACCCGGCGCAGGCTGGCGACAGCCGGCGCAGGCCCGGCAGCAACCCGGCGACAGCTCGGTGCGGGGCCCGGCGCGACCAGGCGACAGTCCGGCGCGGGGCCGGCAGCAGCCCGGCACGGCCCCGGCGACAGTCCGGCGCGGGCCCGGCGTGGCCGTGCCGGGCCCCGCACCGTACGTACCGCGCCGGGCCCCGCACCGTACGTGCTCGTGCTCGTGCTCCGCTCAGCTCATCGCCTCGTGCAGGCCCCTGACCGCCGGCGGCTCCGACCGCTCCCGCAGCGCGCCGTCCAGGTCCGCCCACAGGTCCTCGACGTCCTCGAGCGCCACGGACATCCGCAGCAGCCGGTCACTGACCCCGGCGCCGCGCCGGTCCTCCGCGTCGACGATGCGGTGGCTGATGGAGGCCGGGTGCTGGATCAGGGTGTCGACGCTGCCGAGGCTGACCGCCGGGGTGATCAGCCGGACGCCGCCGATGACGGCGTGCGGGTCGCCGTGCACCTCGAAGGCGACCATCGCGCCGCCGATGCGCGGGTAGTGGACGCGGGCGATCCGCGGGTCGGCCGCGAGCCGGGCGGCGAGTTCCGCGGCGGTCGCGGAGGCCGCACGGACCCGTACCGGCAGGGTGGACAGGCCACGCAGCAGCAGATAGCCGGCCAGCGGGTGGAGGACACCGCCGGTCGCGAAGCGGATCTGGCGCAGCCGCCCGGCGAACTCCTCGTCACAGGCCACCACGCCCGCCATCACATCGCCGTGGCCGCCCAGGTACTTGGTGGCGCTGTGCAGCACCAGCCGCGCGCCGTGCTCGGCGGGCCGCTGCAGCACGGGGGTGGCGAAGGTGTTGTCGACGAGCAGCGGGACGGAGCCGCAGGCGTGGGCGACGGCCCGCAGGTCGATCTCGGCCAGCGTCGGGTTGGCCGGGGTCTCGACCATCACCAGCCCGGTGTCCGGCCGCAGCGCGTCGGCGATGCCGGCCGGGTCGGTCCAGGTGACCTCGGTGCCGAGCAGCCCCGCGGTCAGCAGGTGGTCGCTGCACCCGTACAGGGGCCGGACGGCCACCACGTGCCGCAGGCCCATGGCGGACCGGGCCAGCAGGACCGCGCTCAGGGCGGCCATGCCGCTGGCGAAGGCGACCGCCGACTCGGTGCCCTCCAGCCGGGCCAGGGCGGTCTCGAAGCGGGCCACGGTCGGGTTGCCCAGCCGGGCGTAGACCGGGGTGTCCCCGGGTTCGGCGCCGTCGGTGGCGAAGGCGTCGATCCGCGCGGCCTCGGCACGGCTGTCGTAGGAGGGGTAGGTGGTGGACAGATCGATCGGCGGGGCGTGCAGTCCCTGCCGGGCGAGGTCGTCGCGGCCGGCGTGCACGGCCTCGGTGGCCAGTGCTCTGGGTACGGTGCGCACGTCGTCGTGCGCGGGCGTGCTGCCTGGGTCCAGGGGCGTGTCCATGGCGGAAGGGTGAACAGCGGCCGGGTCACCGGCGCACAAGTCCGTGTTACGTTCGGGCCATGGCCGAATCCGTCGTACTGGATCCGGTGGATCTGCATCTGCTGCGCCTGCTGCAGAACGACGCCCGGACCACCTACCGCGATCTCGCCGCCCAGGTCGGGGTCGCTCCCTCGACCTGCCTGGACCGGGTGACGAGGCTGCGCCGCAGCGGCGTCATCCTCGGCCATCAGCTGCGGCTCGACCCCGCCAAGCTCGGCCGGGGCCTCGAGGCGCTGCTGTCGGTGCAGGTCCGGCCGCACCGGCGGGAGCTGGTGGGGCCGTTCGTGGACCGCATCCGGGCGCTGCCGGAGTCGCGGACGGTGTTCCACCTGACCGGGCCGGACGACTACCTCGTGCATGTCGCGGTGGCGGACATGGCGGATCTGCAGCGGCTGGTGCTGGACGAGTTCACGGCCCGGCGGGAGGTGGCCCGGGTGGAGACACGGCTGATCTTCCAGCAGTGGGACTGCGGTCCGCTGCTGCCGCCCGGGGCGCAGCCGGGAACGCTCCCGGCGAAGTCGGAGTGATCCCGCCGCCTCGCGCGGGAAAGCCGCCTCGCGCGGGAAAAGCGGGCTCGCGCGGGAAAAGCGGGCTCGCGCGGGAAAAGCGGGCTGACGGCGCCGCGGTTCCCGTACGAGGATGGTCCGCATGTCAGACACCAGGAACCTACTGCCCCGTCAGGTCGCCGACGCCTACGTCGACGAACTCATCGCCCTCGATCCGGTCACCGGCACGTATCTCGGCGTCAAGGAGAGTTCCGGCAGGCTGCCCGACACCTCGCCCGCGGGGCAGGAGGCGGTCGCGGAGCTGGCGCGCCGTACGCTCGCCCGGCTGGACGAGGCCGAGCGTGCGCCGGGCGCGGACAGCGACATCGAGCGCCGCTGCGCGCGCCTGCTCCGTGAGAGGCTCACCGCGGAGCTGGCCGTGCACGAGGCCGAGGAGGGCCTGCGGGTGGTGAGCAACATCCACAGCCCGGTGCACTCGGTGCGCGAGGTGTTCACCATCACCCCGGCCGAGACGGACGAGGACTGGGCGGCGATCGCCGAGCGGCTGCGCGCCGTGCCGGACGCGCTGCTCGGCTACCGCGAGTCCCTGGCCGCCGGGCTGGAGCGCAAGCTGTACGGGGGCCCGCGCGCCACCGAGACGTTCGTGGGGCAGCTCACCGAGTGGGCGGACACGGACGGCCGGGGCCGGGGCTGGTTCGAGGACTTCGCCGCCGCCGGCCCCGAGTCGCTGCGCACGGAACTCGACGAGGCGGCCCGCACGGCGACCGCGGCGGTCGCCGAGCTGCGGGACTGGATGCGCGAGGTGTACGCGCCCGCGGTGGAGGGCGCCCCCGACACGGTCGGCCGCGAGCGCTACGCCCGCTTCTCGCGCTACTTCAACGGCACCGACCTGGACCTGGACGAGGCGTACGCCTACGGCTGGGCGGAGTTCCACCGTCTGCTCGGCGAGATGCGCGAGGAGGCCGGGAAGATCCTGCCCGGCGCCGCGACGCCGTGGGTGGCGCTCGCCCACCTCGACGAGCACGGCACGCACATCGAGGGCGTCGACGAGGTCCGGGCGTGGCTGCAGGGCCTGATGGACGAGGCGATCGAGGCGCTGGACGGCACGCACTTCGAGCTGGCCGAGCGGGTACGGAAGGTGGAGTCGCGCATCGCCCCGCCCGGCGGCGCCGCCGCCCCGTACTACACGGCGCCCTCGGCCGACTTCTCCCGGCCGGGCCGTACCTGGCTGCCGACCATGGGCCTGACCCGCTTCCCGGTGTACGACCTGGTGTCGACCTGGTACCACGAGGGTGTCCCCGGCCACCACCTCCAGCTGGCCCAGTGGGCGCACGTGGCGGACGACCTCTCCCGCTACCAGGCCACCGTGGGCATCGTCAGCGCCAACGCCGAGGGGTGGGCGCTGTACGCGGAGCGCCTCATGGACGAACTGGGCTTCCTCACCGACCCCGAGCGGCGGCTCGGTTACCTGGACGCGCAGATGATGCGCGCGGTCCGCGTGATCATCGACATCGGCATGCACCTGGAGCTGGAGATCCCCGCGGACTCGCCGTTCCACCCCGGTGAGCGCTGGACGCCGGAGCTGGCCGGGGAGTTCTTCGGCTCCTACAGCAGCCGTCCCGCGGACTTCGTGGCCAGCGAGCTGATCCGCTACCTCTCGATGCCGGGCCAGGCGATCGGCTACAAGCTGGGCGAACGCGCCTGGCTGCTGGGCCGGGAGAACGCCAGGCGGCGGCACGGCGACGCGTTCGACGCCAAGGCGTGGCACATGGCGGCCCTGTCCCAGGGGTCCCTGGGCCTGGACGACCTGGTCGACGAGCTCTCACGGCTGTGACCTGACCCGGGGCGGCCGGGCCGTGACCGCCCGAGGGCGGTCCGGCCGTGACCGTCCCCGGAGGCGGTCCGGCCGAGACCGTCCCCGGGGGGCGGTTCAGCAGCCGCAGTCGTCGCCTTCCACCGGTACCGTCAGCGGGTCGGCGGTAAGCCGCCGCTCGCCCTCACGGGTCTCGTACGGGAGACCCTCGCGCACCCAGTACTCGAAGCCGCCCAGCATCTCCTTGACACGGTGGCCGAGTCCGGCGAGGGCGAGCGCGGCACGGGAGGCCCCGTCGCAGCCCGGCCCCCAGCAGTAGGTGACGACGGGGACCGATGGGTCGAGCAGGGTCGCCGCCAGTTCGGGGATCCGCGCGGTCGGCAGGTGGACCGCGCCCGGGACGTGCCCCTGGTCCCACTCCTCGGTGAACGGCAGATGTCGACCGGGACGACGTCATCGTGCATGGCGCCGATCACTTGGACGACTGGCCCGATACGCTCGCCCTGCGTCCTGACATGTCTCTGAGGCACCCGCAACCGGCGACTGCGAAGCGAATGGAAATGCCGCCGCTCATCCTGATCGGCGAAATGCTCCCGGTCGATGGACCAGAGCTGTGACGCCTGATCGGACAGGCCGACTCGCCACGGCATGGCCGACTGTCAGGGAGGCAACGAGCAAACTTCGAGCGTCCCATGCGACCCGGACGCCGTCGACTGGCGCGGCTCGTACTCGCATCAGGAGCGGAGCCGCAGCGTCGACCCCCCTCTCCCCTTCACCACCTCCAGCTGGGCATGGATCCGGCGCCGCAGATCGGGGACGTGGCTGACGATGCCCACGCTGCGGTCCCGTTCGCGCAGCGAGTCGAGCACGTCGAGGACCTCGTCGAGGGTCTGGTCGTCGAGGCTGCCGAACCCCTCGTCGATGAAGAGGGTGTCCAGTCGCACCCCGCCGGCCTCGTCGGTGACGACGTCGGCGAGTCCGAGGGCGAGTGCGAGGGAGGCGAAGAAGGTCTCGCCGCCCGACAGCGTCGCCGTGTCGCGCTCCCGTCCGGTCCAGGCGTCGACGACGTGCAGTCCGAGGCCGCTGCGGCCGCGCCCGGTGCGGTCGTCGGAGTGGACCAGGGTGTAGCGGCCGGACGACATGCGCCGCAGCCGGGCGGTCGCGGCGGCGGCCACCTGTTCCAGGCGGGCCGCGAGGACGTAGGACTCCAGGCGCATCTTGCGCTCGTTGTCGGCCGAGGTGCCCGCGGCGAGACCGGCGAGGCGGGCCACGCGGTCGTACTCCTCGCGCAGGGGTGCCAGCCGCCGTACGCCGGCGGCCGCGCGCGCGGAGAGCCGGTCGAGTTCGGCGCAGCGGCGGGCGGCGGCGTCGCGGGCGGAGGCGGCCTCGCGCAGCCGCCGGTCCGCGGCCCCGGCCGCCGCCTCGGCCGCCGCGAGGTCGGCGGGCGGGCGCTGCGCGGCCGCCCTGGTGTCGGCCTCGGCGAGCACCGCGCGCACGGCGGCCTCCTCGGACTGCCGGGCGTCCAGGAGGTGCTGCAACTCGCGGTGGGTCCGGTCGTCGAGGAGGGCGGCGGCCGCGGCCCCGGGGGTGTCGAACCCGGCGCGGAACGCGGCCTCGGCGAGCCGTCCGTCGGCGTCCTTGAGCCGTACGGCGCTGTCCTCGGCGGCACGCGCGGCGTCGGCCGCCTCGGTGAGCCGGGCGACTTGCTCCTCCAGTTGCGCGGCGCGCTCGGCCACGGTGCGGGCGACGCCCCGGGCCTCGGCCAGCTCGGTCTCCAGCGCGGCCCGTTCCCGGTCCAGGGCCTCCCTGCGGGTGACCCGGGAGGCGGTTCTGACCTCGGCGTCGCGGCGCACGGCGAGCCGGCGTTCGCGCTCCTGCTCGGCGCGGCGCAGCTCCTCCTGGGCCGCGTGCAGCGCGGCGGCCGCACGGCGCGCGTCCGCGAGTTGCCGCTCCAGTTCGGCGGCCTCCTCGGCGAGCCGGGCGGTGGGCGCGTCACCGGCCTCGGCGCGGGCGGCGGCCAGGGCCTCGCGGACCGCGCCGAGGCGGCGCTCGTCCTCGGCGCGCCGCTCCTCGGCCCGCTGACACTCGGTCAGGGCCTGCTCCTCCGCCGCGCGGTCGACGTGGCCGGCCACCCGGCGTGCGGGTGCGGGGTGCTCGGTGGCGCCGCAGACGGCGCAGGGCTCTCCGTCCACGAGGCCGGTGGCCAGTTCGGCGGCGATGCCGGCCAGGCGCTGCTCCTTCAGGCGGAGCCAGCGGTCCCGGGCGGCCACGGCGCGCTCGGCGGAGCGCAGGGCCCGCTGCCGGGCCTCCTCGGCCTGCCCGCTCAGCCGGTCGCGCTGCCGGGCGGCGGCGAGCCGCTGTTCGGCGGGTTCGCGCCGCACGGCGAGCTGTTCGGCCCGGGTGGCGGCGTCCTGCGCCGACTCGATCCGGGCCTGCAGCGCCGGTCTGGCCGACTCCCACTCGGCCAGCCAGGCCTCGGTGTCCTGGAGGACCTCCGCGTCGGCGCGTTCCTGCCGGTCCACGTCGGCCCGCTCGGCGGCCAGGGCGGCCAGGCGCTGCTCGGCCCGGCGGGCCGACTCCAGTCCGCCCAGTTCCTCGGCGGCGCGGCGCGCGGCGGCGGCGAGTCCGGCGGCGCCGGCGTCGGCGAGGGCCTCCGGCAGCACGGCACGCGCGCGTGCCTCGGCCTCGGTCGCGCGGCGGTGCTCCGCCTCGGTGGTGCGGCGCAGTTCGAGGGCCGGGGCGACCGCTTCCGCCTTGCGTCCCCGTTCCATGCGCTCCCGTGCCTCACGGAGGACGCCGGCGTCCTCCTCCAGCAGCGCGGCCCGCTCCTGGGCCTCCGCGAACCGGCGCTGGAGCCGGGCGACCTCGCGTATCTCGCTCAGGGTGCGTCCGGCGGCGGCGCGGGCGGACTCGGCGGCCGCCAGCCGGCTCTCGGCGACCGCGAGCTGTTCGCGGGCGGTGCTGCGGGCGACGGCCGCCGCGGTGAGGACGGCCTGGGCGAGTCCCGGTTCGCCGGGTGACAGCCCGGGCGGCTCCATGGCGCCGCCCGCGGCCTGCTGCATGCGGTGCGCGTCGGCGAGCAGCGCCTCGTCCCCCTCGCGCACCCGGGCCTCGGCGGCCCGTCTGCGTTCGGCGAGGCGCTTTTCGACCTCGGCGAAGCGGCGGGTGTCGAAGAGGCGGCCGAGCAGTTTGCCGCGGGCCTCGGCGTCGGCGCGCAGAAAGCGCGCGAAGTCTCCCTGGGGCAGCAGCACGACCTGGCAGAACTGCTCGCGGCTCATGCCGAGCAACTGGGTGATCTCCTCGCCGATCTCCTGGTGCGAGCGGCTGAGGTCCTTCCAGGCGCCGGCCACCGGGTCATACTCGCGCAGCAGGCTCTGGGCCTTGTCCACGGTGGTGCCCGTGCCCCGCCGCTTGGGGCGCTCCCAGGGCGGCTGCCGGGTGATCTCCAGCCGCCGTCCGGCGACGGTGAAATCCAGGGTGACCTGGGTGCGGGTGTCGGCGGCGGCGTGGTCGCTGCGCAGGGTGAGCCCCTGGCCGGTCTGCCGGGGCCCGGGCACCGAGCCGTACAGGGCGTAGCAGACCGCGTCGAGCACGGAGGTCTTGCCGGCCCCGGTCGGGCCGTGCAGGAGGAACAGCCCGGCCGCCGACAGCGCGTCGAAGTCGACGCGCTGCGAACCGCCGAACGGCCCGAAGGCGGTGATGTCGAGCCGGTGCAGCCTCACTGGTCTACCCCCGTGCCGTGCGGGGCCCGCGCCCCGGGCGCCGCCGGCCCGCGTGCCGCGCCCGCGCCGCCGTTCGCGCCGCCGCCCGGACCCCGGAAGGCGCCGCGCGGGTCCCGTCCCCCGCCGTGCTCGGGGCCCGGGCGGCGCGTGGACGCGCCGCGCGGGTCCCGTCCGCCGCCCGTGCGCCGTACGCCGTCGTACGGGCCCGTCGCCGCGGCCGGGGTCCGCCGGGCGCTCACCGGGCCACCTCCTGTGCCGCCTCGTCGGCGCGCACCGCGTCGAACGCCTCGCGCAGCACGGCCTGTTCGTGAGTGTCGGGTGCGGTGCCGCGCACATGGGACACGAAGTCCTCCGCGATCTGCTGGTCGCCGCGGCCGGCCAGGCGGCGGGCGTAGGACAGGTCCGGGTCGCCGGGGGCCCGCTCGGGTTCGAAGACGAGGCTCAGCACGTGCGGGAAGCGCTCGGCGAGCCGGGCCATCGGCTCCGCGGGTCGGGCCGGGTCGGTGAGCGTGGCCTCGACCCACGCCTCCTGGTGCCGGGCGAGGCCGGGGTCGGCGAGCAGGTCCTCCAGCCTGCCCCGGATGCGGGCCAGCGGTCTCGGCACGGGGCAGTCGACACGCTCGGCCGTCACGGAGCCGTCGGCGCCGAGGTCGACGAGCCACATGGTCTTGCGGTGGCCGGCCTCGGAGAAGGAGTACGGCAGCGGGGAGCCGGAGTAGCGCACGCGCTCGGTGATGGTCTGGCAGCCGTGCAGATGGCCCAGGGCGGCGTAGTCGACGCCGTCGAAGACGCCCGCGGGCACCGAGGCCACCCCGCCGACGGTGATGTCGCGTTCGCTGTCGCTGGGCTGTCCGCCGGTGACGAAGGCGTGCGCGAGGACGACGGAACGGGTGCCGGGCGGCCGGGCGGCGAGGTCCGCGCGCACCCGGTCCATGGCGGCGGCCAGCACCGTCTCGTGGGCCGCCCGGTCGACCGCGAACTCGTCCCTGACCAGGGCCGGTTCCAGGTAGGGCAGTCCGTAGAAGGCGACCTCGCCGTGGGCGTCCCGCAGCACCACGGGCGTCCCGCACGCGGCCGGTTCGGTGCGCAGATGGATGCCCGCCCGGTCGATGAGTCCGGCGCCGACTCCGAGGCGGCGGGCGGAGTCGTGGTTGCCGGAGATCATCACCGTGGGCACGCCGAGGGCGGCGAGGCGGTGCAGGGCGTCGTCGAACAGCTCGACCGCGGCCAGCGGGGGCACCGCGCGGTCGTACACGTCTCCCGACACGACCACCGCGTCGACCTCGCGCTCCCGCACGGTGGCGACGAGGTGCGCGATGAACTCGGCCTGGGCGCCGAGCATGTTCACGCGGTGGAACGCCCGGCCCAGGTGCCAGTCGGAAGTGTGCAGCAGCCTCATGATCCCCGAAGCCTATCGGCCGGGTCCGACATCACGGACGGTTACTCCCGTACCGGCCGTCACGACCGGCCCGTCCAGGGGCGATCGATCCGCCGATGTCCGTTATGTCATGCGTCGCCGTAGGCCTCGCCGCCCGGTTCGAACCCGGCGGTCCCGGCCGTGGCGTCCGCCAGCCAGGCCCGGAAGGCCTCCACCTCGGCGTCCGGCAGGCCGATCTCGATGGTGACGGACTCCCCGTACCGCACGTCGCGCACCTCCCGGCCGGTCGCCCGGAGGTCGTTCTGCAGCTTGCCGGCCCGCTGGTGGTCGACGGTGACCGTGGCCAGCCGGAACCGCCGGCGCGTACGGGTGCCGAGCGCGTCGAGGGCCTCGCCGACCGCACCGCCGTAGGCCCGGATGAGCCCGCCGGCGCCGAGCTTGACGCCGCCGTAGTAGCGGGTGACGACGGCGACCACGTACCGCATGTCGCGGCGCAGGAGCATCTGCAGCATCGGGACGCCGGCCGTGCCGCCGGGCTCTCCGTCGTCGCTGGCCTTCTGGATGCCGGCGTCGGCGCCGATGACGTAGGCCCAGCAGTTGTGCGTGGCGTCGGCGTGCTCCTTGCGGACCGAGGCGATGAAGTCCTGCGCCTCCCGCTCGGTGGCGGCCGGGGCGAGGGCGCACAGGAAGCGGGAGCGGTTGATCTCGGTCTCGTGCACGCCAGCGCGGGCGACCGTGCGGTACTCGTCCTGCATCCGGCCAGCCTATGCGCACGCCCCCGGGAGCTCCCACGCGAGGTACCGGGAGCTCCCGGGCGAAGTACCCAGGCACGCCGCGGGACGGCGCGGCGGTGGCGGGAACCCCCACGGGCGGCGGGCACCGGTGGCGGTGGCGGCGGCGATGGTCGCGGCCGGGGTCAGTGCTTGCCGCCCCTGGGCACGGTCAGCTGGGTGAGCAGAGCGGCGCCGGGGGCGAGGGCCTGCCAGCCGGGGCCGTGCCAGGCGAGGACGGCGATCGCGGAGGTCGGGAACTTCGTCCGGAGCCGGTCCAGCGCGTCGCCCAGGCCGTCCCCGGCCAGCTCCAGCACCAGCTCCTCCAGTCCGGGGTTGTGCCCGACCAGCAGCAGCGTGCCCGCCTCGGGCGGCGCCTCCCGCACGACGGCCAGCAGGTCCGCCGCGCCGGCGGCGTAGAGACGGGTGTCGTACCGCACCGCGGGCGGGGTGCCCCACTGGGCCGAGGCCAGTTCCCAGGTCTGGCGGGCGCGCAGGGCGGTGGAGCACAGCGCGAGGTCCGGCAGGCAGTCGGCCTCGGCGAGCGCGCGGCCCGCGGCGGGCGCGTCGCGACGGCCACGGGGGGCGAGCGGGCGCTCGTGGTCGGCGACGCCCTCGGGACGGGCCGACTTGGCGTGCCGCAGCACCACCAGCCGCCGCAGCGGACCGGCCCCCGCGCGGGCGATCACGGCGTCCGTCCCAGGTCGCGGGTGAGGTCCAAACCGAGCAGACGGTCGGCGTAGGCGTAGGTCTCGAAGCGGGCGCCGTCCGCCAGGTCCGGCCGGGCGGCGACCCATTCGAGCACCCGCAGCACCGCCGGCATGTCCAGATCGTCCTCCCATGCGCCGCGCAGCCGCCCGCGCACCTCGTCGGGGACCGGCCGCGAGGGCCGCCGGGCCCAGTCGGCGACCGCGCGGCGCCAGCGGGCGAGGGCCCGGCCGGCCTCGTCCAGCGCGTGCTCGTCGAGTCGTACGGGCCGGGTGCGGCGATGGCCGAGGAGGGCCAGGCGCAGGACGGCCGGGTCGTCCAGGGCCGCGGGAACGACGGGCACCGCGGCCTCGACGGGCGCGACCGCGACCCGGACGCCCTCGGCCTCGGCCTCGGCGTCGGTACCAGCGGACCGGCCGCCCTGGGACACCACGCCGCGCGGCCCGCCGCCACCGGAACCGACACCACCGGGACCGGCTCCCCCGGCACCGTCCGGGACCGCCGGCTCCCCCGTCACCCGCACGACCTGCGCCTCGCCCAGTGCGGCGCCGAGGTCGCGGCTGTCCTCGAAGGGCCGCACGCCGAGGGCCTCGGCGCCGGCCCGCAGCTCCGCCTGGTCCCGCTCGCCGGTCAGCAGGGCCCACACCGGTGTGCCGCCCAGTTCCAGGGCGCGCACGAGCAGATCGGCGACCAGGAGCACGCGCAGCCCCGAGGCGTCGAAGCCCGAGGCGTGCGCCTCGATGCGGGTCAGGCCACGGCGGGCCGGAGCGGCGTCCACGGGGTGGCCGGTTCGGGCGTCGATGATGCGCAGCACGGCCCGAGCGTAGGCGGCCGGAGGGCCGTGCGCAGGCAGGTGCGCGCATTCCGGACAGGGTGGCGCCGCCGGGCGCGGGAATCGGCCGCCGGATCGCGCTGTTGCCGCAGTGCGCGAGCAGTTCTCCGACGCACGAGCAGTTGCCCGACGCACCAGCAGTTGCCCCAGACGCGAGCGGTTCCCCGAGACACGAGGAGACGGGACAGTGGAGTACGGCGATCCGGCGGCGATCCGGAAGATCCTGACCGAACTCGGCGACACATGGGCCGTGGTGGGCCTGTCGTCCAACCGGGGGCGGGCGGCGTACGGCGTCGCCCAGGTGCTCCAGCGCTTCGGCAAGCGCGTGGTCCCCGTGCATCCCAAGGCGGAGACCGTGCACGGCGAGCAGGGCTACGCCTCCCTCGCGGACATCCCCTTCGACGTGGACGTGGTCGACGTCTTCGTCAACAGCGACCTGGCCGGTCAGGTCGCCGACGAGGCGGTCGCCAAGGGCGCCAAGGCGGTGTGGTTCCAGCTCGGCGTGGTCGACGAGGCGGCCTTCGACCGCACCCGTGCGGCGGGTCTGGAGATGGTCATGGACCGCTGCCCCGCGATCGAGATCCCCCGCCTGAGGTGACGCCTGTCGTCCGCCGACGGGCCGACGGGCTGACGGGCTGACGGGCTGACGGGCCGACGGGCTGACGCGCTGACGGGACGCCGTCATAATGCCCGGGTGGCGCATCCGACCCCCCACCCCGGCCCACCCGCCCGCGAACGCTTTCCGGTCGTCGTCGTCGGCGCCGGGCCCGCGGGACTCACCGTCGGCAACGTCCTGCGCGCCGCCTCGGTGGACTGCCTGGTCCTGGAGACCGAGACGCGGGACTTCGTCGAGCGGCGGCCGCGCGCCGGGGTCCTCGAGGAGTGGGCCGTGCGCGGGCTGGAGCGGCGCGGGCTGGCCGGCCGTCTGCTGGAGCGGGCCGAACGGCACACCGCGTGCGAGTTCCGCTTCGAGGGCGAGGGCCACCGCTTCCCGTACACCGAGCTGACGGGACGTCACCACTTCGTCTGCCCACAGCCGTTGCTCGTCACGGACCTGGTGCGGGAGTACGCCGACGTACGCGGCGGCGCGATCCGTTTCGGCGTACGGGACGTGCGGCTGCACGACGTCGGCAGCGACCGTCCGTCGGTGTCGTACCGCTGTCCGGAGACCGGTGAACGGCGGTACGCGGACTGCGAGTTCATCGCCGGGTGCGACGGGGCGCGCGGGGTGAGCCGGGCCGCGCTGACCGCCGCGCACCCCGCCCGGGTCGCACGGCACGACTACGGCGTGGGCTGGCTGGCGCTGCTCGCCGAGGCGCCGCCGTCCTGCGACCGCGTGCTGTTCGGCGTCCATCCGCGCGGGTTCGCCGGGCAGATGCCCCGCAGCCCGCGGCTCACCCGCTACTACCTCCAGTGCCCGCCCGGCGACGAGCCGGAGAACTGGCCGCACGAGCGGGTCTGGTCCGAGCTGCGGCAGCGGCTCGCCGCGGCGGACGCCCGGCCGCTCACGGAGGGCCGGCTGGTGGAGAAGCGCGTGCTCGACATGCACGACTGCGTCGTCGAGCCCATGGCGTACGGGCGTCTCCTCCTGGCGGGGGACGCGGCCCACCTCACCGCGCCCATCGCCGCCAAGGGCATGAACCTGGCCCTGCACGACGCGTTCCTGCTCGGCGACGCGCTCGCCGCCCGTCTCACCAAGGGCGACGGCGCGGCACTGGCCGGCTACTCGGCGGCCTGTCTGCGGCGGGTATGGGACTACCAGGAGTTCTCCCAGTGGCTCTCCGAGGTCTACCACGGCACCGCGTCCGGCGACCCCTACCGCGCGGGCACCACGCTCGCCCGGCTGCGGCGGCTGTTCACCTCGCCCGCCGCCGCGGCCGCCTTCGCGGAGCAGTACCTCGGTACGGCCGTCCGCCACTGACGGCCGCGGTACACGCCGCTGACGGCAGCGGTCACACGCCCAGGCCCTCCAGCACCACGGCCCCCGGCAGCTCGGCGAACACCTTGCCGGGGACCAGCAGCTTGCCGCGCCGGCGGCCGCTGCCGACCAGCACGTACGGCAGGTCGACGACGGCGGAGTCGACGAGGACCGGCCAGGTGCCGGGCAGGCCGATCGGGGTGATGCCGCCGTACTCCATGCCGGTCTCCCCCGTGGCCACCTCGGTCGCGGCGAAGGACGCCTTGCGGGCCCCGAGCTGCCGGCGCACCAGGCCGTTGACGTCGACGCGGGTGGTGGAGAGCACCAGGCACGCGGCCAGGCGGGTCTCACCGCCCCGCTTGCCCGCCACCACCACGCAGTTCGCCGACCGCTCGAGCAGGTCGCGTCCGTAGTGCTCGACGAACACCGCGGTGTCGGCCCAGCGCGGGTCGGTCTCGACGTAGAGGATCTGGTCGGCGGGGACGCTGCCGCGCCAGTGGCGCACGGCGTCGGCGACGGGACCGGTCAGCTCGTCGAGGCAGTCGGGGGCGGGTGTGGCCTTCTCGAAGTTTCCGATGGGTGCGCGCATGTCCGCACGCTAACAGCCCTCCCGCACACGCCGGCCGGGCGTCCCGGCGAGCGGGCCACGGCCGGGGGCGCGAGCCGTCCCGGTGAGCGATCCGTCACCGAGAGGAGCGGGCCGGCTCAGTGGACGGGCCCGCCCAGGACCGGGCCGCCTCGGCGGGGGGGCCCGCCCGGGGCCGGGCCGCCTCAGCGGACGAGCGGGACGGACACCGCCATCACCATCTCCATCGGGACGGTGCCGGTGTTGGCGTAGGTGTGCGGGGTGTTCGCCTCGAAGGACGCGCTCGCCCCCTCGGGCACGCGGTACTCCGCCCCGTCGACTGTCAGCGTCAGCTCCCCCGCGGTCACGTGGACCAGTTCCACCGTGCCGGCGGGGTGCGGATCGGACGGGCTGCCCTCGCCCGGCATCAGCCGCCACTCCCACATCTCGAGCGGGCCGGGCGCCTCGGCCCCCGCGAGCAGCCGGTTGTAGGAGCCGGCGTCGGTGTGCCAGAGCCGTACCGCCTGGTCGGCGGGGACGACCAGGACCTTGGGACCCCGCTCGTAGTCGAGCAGCGTGGTGATGCTGACCCCGAGCGCGTCGCCGATCTTGACGACGGTGCCCAGGCTGGGGTTGGTGCGGGCCTGCTCGATCTGGATGAGCATGCCGCGGCTCACCCCCGCCCGGGCGGCGAGCGTGTCGAGGGTGAAGCCGCGCTCGGTGCGCCACCGTTTGACGTTGCGCGCCAGGGACTGGGTCAGCAGGTCGAGGTCCGCCACATTCCGTCCAATATTCTGGATGACAGAGTTCAGTTCACTGAACTACGGTGGGTTGCACCGCATCGTTCACCGCACTGTACTGCGAGGTTCGCCGTGACAGCACTCTTCGCCCTGGCCACCAGCCTGCTGTGGGGGCTGGCCGATTTCGGCGGCGGTCTGCTGACCCGGCGGCACCCGGCCCTCACGGTCGTCGTGCTCTCCCAGGCGATCGCGGCGGCGGTGCTGGGCGCGATCGTGTTCGCCACCGGCGGCTGGAGCGAGGCCGGACCCCGGCTGTGGTTCGCGTTCGCCGCGGGCGTGATCGGTCCGGTGGCGATGCTCTCCTTCTACAAGGCCCTGGCACTCGGTCCGATGGGCGTGGTCTCGCCGCTGGCGACGCTCAGCGTGGCCGTGCCCATCGGTGTGGGGCTGGTGCTCGGCGAGCGGCCGGGGCTGACGCAGGTCGTGGGCATCGCGGTCGCCGTGGGAGGTGTGGTGCTGGCGGGCGGGCCGCAGCTGAGGGGGGCCGCCGTGCAGCGGCGGGCGATCTGGCTGACGCTGGTCGCCGCTCTCGGGTTCGGCACGGTGTTCGCCCTGATCGCGGAGGCGTCCGCCACGGTGACCGGGCTGTTCCTGGCGCTCTTCGTGCAGCGCGTGACCAATGTGGCCGGGGGCGGGGCCGCCCTGTACCTCTCCGCGCGGCGGGGCGGGCCCGTGCTGCCGGACGGCGGTTTCCCCTGGGGATCGGTGCCCGCGCTCGCCTTCGTGGGCCTGGCGGACGTCGCCGCGAACGGCACGTACGCGGTCGCCGCCCAGCACGGCCCCGTCACGGTGGCCGCCGTTCTCGCCTCCCTCTACCCGGTGGTCACCGCACTGGCCGCCCGCGGCTTCCTGCGCGAACGCCTGCGCCCCGTCCAGGCCACCGGAGCGGGCCTGGCCCTCCTCGGCACCCTGCTCCTGGCCACGGGCTGAAGGGCACCGCGTCCCGGCCCGGGTGGCGCGTTCGCCCTTCGTGAGTGGCGCCCGCCCGCAGGCCGGGACGGCCTCGGGGAAGGACGACTCCGAGGGCGCAACGGCCTCGCGAAGGGCGGCACCGGGGCGGCGCGCGGCCTCCCGGTGCGGCGGTCTCAGCTCTCGGTCTCCAGCTCGGCCAGGGGTGGTCCCGCACTCCTGTCCGGGGCGGCCGGGCGGGAAGCCGCCGGCTCCGACGCTCCGGCCGGCTCGGCCGTCCGGGGGCGGCCCGCCTCCTGCGGGCCCGCCGGGCCACCGGCCGCGCACTGCCGGTCCAGCTCGGCCAGGCGGGCCACGGCCTCCTCGTCCAGTTCGGACAGGGCGGCCAGCTGGTCCGGAGTGACCCCGTCCGGTACCGGGACCGGGGCCGGCGTCCGCAGCGGCGGCTGCCACCCCTCGGCGGCGCTCCAGCGCCGTACGACACGCGCCGGCGCGCCCGCGACCACCGAGTGGTCGGGCACCTCGCCGCGGACCACGGCGCCGGCCGCGACGACCACGTTCCGCCCGATGCGCGCCCCGGGCAGGATCACCGCGTTGGTGCCGATCCAGCAGCCGGGGCCGATCTCCACCGGCTCCATCCGGGGCCACTGCCTGCCGATGGGCTCGTGCGGGTCGTCGTAGGAGTGGTTGGTGGACGTGACGTAGACGTACGGCCCGAAGTAGCAGTCGTTGCCGATGGTGACCGTCGTGTCGGCGATGACATGGCTGCCCCGGCCGAGGACGACCCCGTCGCCGATGCGCAGGATCGGCTCCGGACCGAGGTCGAGGTCGGGCATCAGACCCGCGGTCAGCGTGACCTGCTCGCCGATGATGCAGTGGGCGCCCAGGTGGATCCACGGTTCGCCGAAGACCGTGCCGAGCGGGAAGGCGAGTCTGGTGGCCGTGCCCATCGCGCCGAAGCGGAACCGCCCGGGATGCTCCGCCGTGACCGACCCCGTGCGCTGCACCCAGGCCCAGCCCGCGTGGACGGCGCGCTGGGCGAGGCGGCGCCGCCAGGATGAGAACGTGTTCTTGCGCTTGGGCACCCGCTCACCGTACTCAGCCCCGCCCGCGCCCATGGGGCGGTGGGCCTGTGATCTTCGCCCCACCGGATGACGTACGGTGCCTGCGGACCCATGCCGTGAAAGGTAGGACGAGGATGACGCACAAGGCGCTGATCGCGGGCATCGGCGGGCGGGAACCGCGCGTGGACGAGGGGGCGTTCGTGGCGCCCACGGCCACGGTGATCGGGGACGTCACGCTCGGTGCGGGTGCGAGCGTCTGGTACGGGGCGGTGCTGCGCGGCGACGTGGAGCGCATCGCGGTCGGCGCCCACAGCAACGTGCAGGACAACTGCACCCTGCACGCGGATCCGGGGTTCCCCGTCGCGGTCGGCGAGCGGGTCTCGATCGGTCACAACGCCGTGGTGCACGGGGCGACCGTCGAGGACGACTGCCTGATCGGCATGGGGGCGACCGTGCTGAACGGCGCGGTGATCGGCGCGGGGTCGCTGGTGGCGGCCCAGGCACTGGTGCCGCAGGGCATGCGGGTGCCGCCGGGCTCCCTGGTGGCGGGGGTCCCGGCGAAGGTGAAGCGGGAGCTGACGGAGGAGGAGCGTCAGGGGATCACCCTGAACGGCACGATGTACGCCGAACTGGCGAAGGCCCACGGCCAGGTCCACGCCTGACACGCCCGAGCGGCACCGCCACGGGCCGGCCCGGCCCCGGACCCACGAGCCGTTCCGGCGTGGCCCGCTCCGACCCGCCGACCGGCCTGGGCCCCGCGGCGGCGGTTCGCCGACCGCCCGCGGGTCCGCCGACCGGCACGGGTCCGTCAACCGGCCATGGCCCCGCGGACCGACCGCGGGTCCGCCGACGGGCGCGGGTCCGCGGACCGGCCACAGATCCGCCGACCGGCCGCGGGTCCCCGGCGGGTGACGGTCCGGGCGGTCCCGCGCATCGGCTCCGGTACGGCCGGTCCCAGGCTCACCCGTCGGCTTCGGCCCGCCGGGTGGGTGACGGGGAGGCCGACCCCGCGCATCGCTGCGGTCCACCCCCACCCCGGGCGCAGGCCCGGCGGCCCGCCGCGCCCAGCTCCGCTGTCGGCTCCGGTCCGATCGGTCCCAGGCCCACCCGTGGGCCGACTCCGGTACGGCCGGTCCCAGGCTCACCCGTCGATTCCGGTCCGCCGGCCCGGTCCACCGATCGGCCGCACGGCGCACGGCCGTCGGCGTGCTCCTCCGGGCCGGCCGGCCCAGCCCGTCAGCCGTGGGCCGGCATCGGCTCCGGCTGCGGTCGGCCGGCCCGGGCTCGCCGAATGGCCGCTGCCCGCAGGCGCGGGCCGGTCCGGGGCCGCGAAGACGCGGTCCGTCCCCTTCCCCGCCCATGTCCGCGGGGGCGGCGCGCGGTCAGTCCCTGGCGGGAACCGGTTCCGGTTCCTCGGCCTCCCGCTGGGCGGCGCCCGCCTTCGCGGCCTTGCGCTTGACCACCAGCATCGAGACCAGCCCGATCAGCACCGCCGCCACCAGACCCAGCCAGGAGAACTTCTTCAGCCAGGACTCGGCGACCACACCGACGTAGTAGATGACGGCCGTGGTGCCGCCGGCCCAGCAGATGCCGCCGAGGACGTTGGCGATCAGGAACTTCCAGTACGGCATCCGCAGCACGCCCGCGAGCGGCCCGGCGAAGATGCGCAGCAGGGCGACGAAGCGGCCGAAGAACACGGCCCACATGCCCCACTTCTGGAAGGACCGCTCGGCCGTGGCGACGTGCCCCTCGCTGAAGTGGCGGGGGAACTTCTTCCCCAGCCAGGCGAGCAGGGGCCGGCCTCCCTTGCGGCCGATGGCGTAGCCGATGGAGTCGCCCACGACCGCGCCGACGGTGGCGCAGGCGCCCAGGACGAACGGGTTGATGCCCGAGTGCTGGGAGGACAGCAGGGCCGCGGAGACCAGCACGATCTCGCCGGGCAGCGGAATGCCCAGACTCTCCAGACCGATCACCAGGCCCACCACGGCGTAGACGGCGGCCGCGGGTACCGTGTCGAGCCACTCCTGTACGTGCACCGCCGGTTCCTCCCCGTTTCGCATGCTCGGTTCCCCGGGGACGCCCGCGAACGAGCGCCCCCGGGAAGCCTACCGGTTCGGCACGTCCGGGCGGCCTGCCGCCGAGGGCAGCGCGGCCGCCCGGGCGGCGGGCCCTCCTCCTCACGTACCCGGTCGGTGCGGTTCCTTCCGGTGGCCGGCGGGACCCGTCGCACAGGGGACCCGGGCGGCGCTCGGATGGACGCGGGCGCCCCCGCCGCTGCCCCAGACGGCGCCCGGGCCCAGCGGGGCGCCGTCGTCCGCCCAGCTCCTGACGGCGAGCGCGGTGGCGAGCAGACCCAGGGAGGCCAGTCCGACACCCAGCACCACGGCCGTGCGGTACCGGCGGCCGGGGTCTTCCCGGCGGCCCGTCCGATCCCCGTGCTCGCGGTCTTCCCGGCGGCCTGTCCGATCCCCGTGCTCGCGGTCGTCCCGGCCGGACAGGGCGTCCCGGCCGGACCCGGCCTCCCGGCCGGACAGGGAGTCCGGGCGGGCCGGGGCATCGCGATGGCGGCCCGCGCGGCCCGGGCGCCCCGGTCCGGCGGCGCGCGAGTCCCGGCCGGCGGCGGCGCGGCCCGGGCGGGAGTCGAGGTAGCGCCGGGCTCCCCAGCCGAGCACGGACTCGGCGAGCAGCAAGCCCGGATCCGCGTCGAAGCGGCCGAGCTGTTCGGCGGCGTAGCGGCAGTGCGCGCACGCGCGCAGATGCCGCTGGACGTCGGGCAGCGGGGGCACCCCGCGCCGGGTGGGCACCTCGAGGAGGCGGTTGTAGTAGCGGCATTCCCTGGCGGGCGCGAGTTCCCGGTGGGCGCGTATGCAGCCCGCCCGGAATTGCTCACGGGCCTGCCGCAGGGCGGCCGCGGCTCCTTCTGCGTCGATCGCCAGCAGACCGGCCGGTACGGATATCGGCTCGGCCTCGACCTCGCAGTGCCACAGCAGGCACTGGAAGGCCCCGGGAAGGGCGTGGAAGGCGCGCTCGGCGAGCAGCCGCCTTTCGGGGATCATGGAATTCACCGCCCGGAGCCCTCTGCCGCCGCCGGGCCTGCGCAGCTCCGGCAGGACGACGCAGGCCGCTTCGTCGGCGGCCCACTGACGGACGATCTCCCGTGCGGCGACGAGGAGTTGGGGGCGCAGGGCGCCGCCGCCGGCGGCTGTCCCGCCCATGCGGCGCAGCACCCGGCGGTAGGCGGCCGTGGTCACCATGGCCGCCGAACTGCCCGGGGCGGACAGGCAGATCACCGCGTAGTCGTAGGTGGCCCGCCAGTGGCGGGCGAGCAGCAGCGCGACGGCGTGGTGACCGTCGTCGGTGTCGCGCAGCCGGGCGACGAGGCTGCGGTCCGACTCGCCGGGTGGCGTGCCGGGGTGGGGTGGATGAGGTGGACGCGGGGGGTGTGGGGGGTGGGGGGTGTGCACGGAACCATTTCCTTCCGATCCGCAGGACGGCATGCGGAACGCCCGTCCATGGGAAAGCGGGTGCCTGAGGGGCGCGAACCCGGCCGTGGAATGCGAGGCCGGCCGTCGCCTTTCCCACAGGGAGGCTCACCTTCGCACACGCCGCTCACGGGGAACAAGGAGTTCGAAGGCCCCCCGCGGTAACCGGCGGGAAATGCACGTAGGTTACCAAGGGTATCCGCACCCTTATTCGAAATTCCGCGCACAGGACCGTCAACTCGTGTGCGGGGCAGGCCGATCGGCGCACGGAATCTCCAACTCCCGCCGTGCGACCCGACGACCGGCACCCGCCGTCGAGACCGGCGTACAACCGGAGCACCCGGCCATGCGGTGACCGGACGGCGGTCGCGCGGCGGTCATGCGGTGCCCGGGCTGCGGTCGTGCGGTGACCGGGCGGCGGTCGTGCGATGGATGCCCGGCGGTCACGCGGTGGCTGGACTGCGGTCGTGCGACGGTCGCGCGGCGGTCACGCGGTGGCTGGACTGCGGTCGTGCGACGGCCGCCCGGCGGTCACGCGGTGGCTGGACTGCGGTCGCGCGATGGCCGGGTGGTGGTTCAGCCGCCCGGGCGCAGGGTCCACACCACCGTCATCTCCCCGGTCACGGCGCCGTCGCCGCGCCGGATCTCCACCGCCACCGGGAACTCCGGCCGCCGGCCGCGGTCCAGTTCCTCGACGACCTCGGCGGCCGGCCGGCCCAGGGTCGCGGTCGCGGTGACCCGGCCCATGGCGAGTTTCCGGTAGGCGATCTCGGCCCGGACGGCGAGCGGCACGGCACGCGGGAGCTGGTCGCCGAAGGCGGCGAGCACGATCGCCCCGCTGGCGGACTCCCCCAGCGTGAACATCGCGCCGGCGTGCGGCCCGCCCACGTGGTTGTGGTACGCGCTCTGGTCGGGCATGGCCACCACGGCCCTGTCCGGTCCGGCCTCCAGGAACTCCAGACGCAGGGTCCGGGCCATCGGCACGGTGGCGGCGAGCAGCTCGCCGATCGGCATCCGTTCTGCGCTCATGGCGACAGGTTACTGAGCAGTAGCGAATACGGAAGAGACAGAACGGACAGGCGGCCCCCGCACCCGGATTTCTGGTACGTCCCTGACAAGGGGTAGTGACCGAATCGTGTCCCCGCCGCCGTTAGGGTTACTGCCCATGTGGCCAGGACAGCAGCCGCCCGGGGGCGAGCAGAACCCGCAGAACAACCCTTATCAGCAGCCGGGGTACCAGCAGCCGAATCCGTATCAGCAGCCCGGCTACCAGCAGCCGGGTTACCAGCAGCCGCAGTACCCGCAGTGGAACGCCCCGACGCCCGCGGGCGCGCCGCAGCCGGCTCCGGGCGGCAGCGGCGGTGGCGGGAACCGGACCAAGGTGGTCGCGATCGTCGCGGCCACGGCGGTGGTGGTGGCCGCGGGCGTGACGGGCTTCCTGGTGCTCGGCGGCGGCAAGGACGACAAGGCCGACGGCGGCGGGAGCGACAAGCCCAGCCGGTCCGCGTCCGCCTCGCCCACCCCGAGCGACACCGCGTCCTCCGCGGACGACAACCCCCGCGGCACGGAGACGGAGAAGGCGACCGTGCCCGGCTGGAAGGTGGTCGTCAATCCCAAGTACGGCACGGCGTTCGACGTGCCGGCCGACTGGGAGGTCGCCTCCCCCGGGGTCTTCACCTTCTTCGAGGACGAGAAGAAGGGCGACGGCTCGCCGTACATCGGCTTCTCCGCGCCCGCGTACCTGAAGAAGAACTGGTGCAGCTCCGACGACGACAAGGACGGCACCAAGGAGACCTCGTCCCTGGCGTCCAGCGGCACCAAGGGCGAGGACGGCGGGAAGGACACCGCCAGCATCGCCCGCATGGACGCGGCGCTCTTCGCCTTCGGCGGCTACACCGACCAGAGCAAGACCGCCCGGGAGAAGTACCTCAAGATCGGCGCCGCCAAGCCGTTCGTCACCAAGTCCGGGGTGAAGGGCAGCGTCGCGACCTCGTACACCTCCGGCGTGCCCCGCACCCACAAGTGCGACACCGACGGCAAGGCGACGACCTTCGCGTTCAAGAACTCCAAGGGCAACTTCGTCTCCTGGACCCTCTACGGTGCCAAGGGCGTCAAGGACGAGTTCTCCGACGCGACGATCAAGAAGATCCTCAGCACCGTCCGGCTGCACGGCACCCCGACCACCGGCTGAACCGCCCACGCGCCCCGCGCCGGTCGCGCCGCCCCGGCCGCCCGCGCCGGTCGCGCCGTCGCGGTCAGCCGATTCCGAAGGCCCCTTCGGGAGGCACCGGGGACGGTACGGCCGTCTCGTCCTCGACCGGCCGGGCCCCGGCGACGAACGCCCGCAGGGCGGCGCCGTGCTCGACCCGGGCGGGGAAGGCGTCGGCGGCGGTGCGCCGGGCGAGGGCGGCGGTGTCGACCGGGTGGTGCGCGGCCACCAGGATCGCGTTGCCGAACCGGCGTCCGCGCAGCACGCCGGGCTCGGCGATCAGGGCCGTCTCCTCGAACACCGCGGTGAAGGTGGCCAGTTGCGAGCGCAGGAAGGCGAACGGCGCGCCATCGGCGAGGTTGGCCAGATAGACGCCGCCGGGCCGCAGCACGCGCTCGGCCTCGCGGGCGTAGGCGAGGGACGTCAGATGGGCCGGGATCCGGGAGCCGCCGAAGACGTCGGCGATCAGCACGTCCGCCGAGTCGTCGGGGGCCGTCTCCAGCCAGGCGCGGGCATCGGCGGCGTGCAGCGCCACGCCGGACTCGTCCGGCAGCGGCAGCAGCTCGGCGACCAGCTCCAGCAGGGCGCGGTCGGCCTCCACGACGTCCTGCCGGGAACCGGGACGGGTCGCGGCCACGTACCGGGGCAGGGTGAGGCCCCCGCCGCCGAGGTGCAGCACGTCCAGCGGGCGGCCCGGCGGGGCGAGCGTGTCCAGGACGTGCCCGAGCCGGCGCGCGTACTCGAACTCCAGGTGGGCGGGGGCGTCCAGGTCGACGTACGACTGCGGCGCCCCGTCCACGGTCAGCAGCCAGGCCCGTGCGCGGTCGACGTCGGGCATCAGTTTGGCCGTCCCGTGGTCCACGGTCCGGGTCACGGGTACGGGTTCGCTCACACGCCCATTGTGCCGGGCCCGCCGCCGGGCGCCGGGGGCGGGCCAGACCCCGGCACAGGGGGCGGTTCCGGCCCTGGCACAGGGGGCGGGCCCGGCCGGGGCGGGGGTGGCGCGACCGTCCGGTCACGCCACCCCCGCGCGCCGTGCGCGGCCGTTCCTCCTCACTCGACGGCGGTCACGGTGCCCGCGCCCACCGTGCGGCCGCCCTCGCGGACGGCGAAGCCCAGCCCCGCCTCCAACGGCACCGCGCGGCCCAGCTCCACCGTCATGTCCACGGTGTCCCCGGGGCGGGCGACCGCCCGCTCCCCGAGGTCCACGTCGCCGACCACGTCCGCCGTGCGGATGTAGAACTGCGGCCGGTAGCCCGTGGCCACCGGGGTAGTGCGGCCGCCCTCGCGGGCCGACAGCACGTACACCCGCGCCGTGAAGCGCCGGGCGGGCGTCACGCTGCCCGGCGCCGCGACCACGTGCCCCCGGCGGACCGCGTCGCGCGGGACTCCGCGCAGCAGCAGGGCCACGTTGTCCCCGGCCTGCGCCTCCCGCATGGGCTTGCCGAAGGTCTCCAGACCGGTGACCACCGTCTCCACGTCCGCGCCGAGCACCTCGACCCGGTCGCCGACGCGGACCGTGCCGCGCTCCACCGCGCCGGTGACGACGGTGCCGCGGCCGGTGATGGTCAGCACGTTCTCCACCGGCAGCAGGAACGGCGCGTCCACGTACCGCTCGGGCATGGGCACATAGGTGTCCACCGCGTCGAGCAGCGCCTCGATCGAGGCGGTCCACCGCGGGTCGCCCTCCAGGGCCCTCAGCCCGGAGACCCGTACGACGGGCACGGCGTCACCGCCGTAGCCGTGCTCGGTGAGCAGGTCGCGGACCTCCAGCTCGACCAGGTCGATCAGCTCCTCGTCGCCCGCGTCCGCCTTGTTGAGCGCGACGACGATGTGGTCGACGCCGACCTGCCGGGCGAGCAGCACGTGTTCGGCGGTCTGGGGCATGATCCCGTCGAGCGCGGAGACGACGAGGATCGCCCCGTCGAGCTGCGCGGCCCCGGTGACCATGTTCTTGACGTAGTCGGCGTGGCCCGGCATGTCCACGTGCGCGTAGTGCCGGGTGTCGGTCTCGTACTCGACGTGCGCGATGTTGATGGTGATGCCGCGCGCGGCCTCCTCCGGGGCCCTGTCGATCCGGTCGAACGGCACGAACGTGCCGGTGCCGCGCTCGGCCAGGACCTTGGTGATGGCGGCGGTCAGGGTGGTCTTGCCGTGGTCGACGTGCCCCATGGTGCCGATGTTCAGATGCGGTTTGGTGCGCACGTACGCCGTCTTGGGCATGGCTGTACCTCGAAGCCTCGTAGCTGATGCGGGACCCCAAGGACTCGCCGACCCTCCCCCTCAGGGGTCCGCCGGGCGATCCGGGGAGGGTCGGCTTCGGGCGCCGTCGACTGCGGCCAGGAGGATCAGGACGGCAGCCTTCGGGGCATCCGCGACCGCGGATGCTGCGAGGACGAAGGCGTACCGGAACATGGGATCGATCATTCCCGTCGGCGCCCCGCGCGTCGAATGGTTTTCCCGCCCCGGTCCACCCCTGCTCGCCTCGGCCCGCCCCGGCCTGGGCGCGGCCTGCCCCGGTCCGCCGCGGCTGGTGTCCGCCCGCTCCCCGCCGGGCCGGCGGGGCGCCCGATCGCGCCGGGCCGGCGGAGGCGCCCGGCCGGTCAGGCGCGGATGTTCCGCAGCGCCTCCCGCACCGACAGCGGTGCGAACCTGTCCCGTTCGCGGGCCAGGAAGGCGCCGACCGCCTCCGGGTCCGTCCCGGCGTACTCGCGCAGGCTCCAGCCGATCGCCTTGCGCACGAAGAAGTCGGGGTGGGCGGACTGCCGCAGGCAGTGGGCGAACAGCCGGCCGGCGTCGGTGCGCTCCTTGTACCGCAGCTGGTGCAGCAGCGCGGCGCGCACGACCCACACGTCGTCGTCCTCGATCCAGGCGTCCATGTCGGCCCGCAGCGCGGGATCGGCCGCGACAAGGGCTCCGACGACGTGGGCGGCGAGCGGGTCCACGGTGTCCCACCAGGGGACGGTGGTGATCAGGCGCCGGACCACGACGAGCAGCGAGGACGAGCAGCGGCCCACGTGGCGGCGCAGGTAGTCCACCGCGAAGTACTGGTACTCGCGCTCGGGCAGCTCCCAGCAGCGCAGCGCGATCCGTGCGCAGTCGGCCTCGCCGGGGTCCGGCAGACCCGCGAGGACCGTGCGGGCCAGGGCGCGCCGACGGGACGCGGGCAGGCCGAGGAAGGGCGCCACGTCCTTCATGTACGCGCGCATGCCCTCGGCCCGCGCGGGGTCGGCCGCGGCGGCGTAGACGGTGGTGAGCCGCTCCAGCACGGTGTCCACCGGCACGCCGGACGGCCCGGCCACGGCACCCGGCCCTGTGGCAGTCATGAGACGCACCATACGGCGATCACACATATCCGTCGGCTACTGTCACCGAATGCTCGATGCCACCACCCGCTCTGGGGGCACCGCCGCGGCCTCTCCCCGGGCCGCCGCAACGGAGCTCGCCGTCCCCGTCATGGCCGCGTCCGTCCCGCTCGCCGCGCCCGGTGCGCTGGGCCCCGCCGCGCAGGCGGCCCCGGCACGCCTCGTCGCCCGCTGCGCGAGAGCCCTGCTCTCGCCCTGGTCCCGGCTGTCCCTGCTGCTGGTGCTGCTGGCCGGAGCCGGGGTGTCGGTGCTGCTCCTGCAGCCGCAACGGCTGCTGGCGCACGGCTGGCCCCCACAGCTCGAAGGGGCCGCGGCGGCCGTGGTGTTCGCGGTGGCCTACGGCCTGTGCACGGTGGCGTTCGTGCCGCGCCCCCTGCTCAATCTGGCCGCGGGCGCGCTCTTCGGCTCCCAGCTGGGCCTGGCGACCGCGCTGGGGGGCACGGTGCTGGGCGCCGGGATCTCCTTCGGGCTGGGCCGGGTGCTGGGCCAGGAGGCGCTGCGGCCGCTGCTGCGCGGCCGGTTGCTCAAGGCCGCGGACGGGCAGCTCAGCCGGCACGGCTTCCGCTCGATGATGGCGGCCCGGCTGTTCCCCGGAGTGCCGTTCTGGGCGGCGAACTACTGCGCCGCCGTCTCCCGCATGGGCTGGGCGGCCTTCCTGCTCGCCACGGCGCTCGGCTCGGTCCCGAACACGGCCGCGTACGCCGTCGCCGGCGCCCGCGCCTCGGCGCCGACCTCGCCGGCCTTCCTCGTCGCGCTGGCCTGCATCGCCGTACCGGCCCTGGTGGGAGCGGCGCTGGCCTGGCGCAAACGCCACCACCTGCGCCGCACCTGACGGGACGTCACCCGGTGGCGCGGGCGGACCGCCCGCCCCGCGCACACCCCGCCGCACGCACCGCGTGCCGCCTTCCACCCGCGCGCCGATGCGCCGCTGCGGCACCGCGCCGGTACGCCCGACTCGGCGATGCACCGACGCACCGACGCGGGCTCGTGGCACGGCGTGGTCCCGGCGGCCCGCCGGGACCACGTCAGACCGCTTCCAGGATCATCGCGTTGGCCAGTCCGCCCGCCTCGCACATCGTCTGCAGGGCGTAACGGGCGCCGCGCTCGCGCATGGCGTGCACGAGGGTCGTGGTCAGCCGGGTGCCGCTGGCGCCGAGCGGGTGGCCGATGGCGATCGCGCCGCCGTGCACGTTGACCTTGGCGAGGTCGGCGCCGGTCTCCTGCTGCCAGGCCAGCACCACGCTGGAGAAGGCCTCGTTGACCTCGAACAGGTCGATGTCCTCGAGCGTGAGACCCGCCCTGCGCAGCACCTTCTCCGTGGCCGGGACGACGCCCGTGAGCATGAGCAGCGGGTCGGACCCGGTGACGGCGAAGCTGTGCAGCCGGGCGAGCGGGCGCAGTCCGAGGCGGGCCGCGGTCTCGCCCGAGGTGATGAGCACGGCGGAGGCACCGTCGTTGACGGGGCTGGCGTTGCCCGCGGTGACGTTCCACTCGATCTGCGGGAAGCGCTCGGCGAAGGCCGGGTCGTGGTAGGCGGGCCTGAGGCCGGCCAGGATCTCGGTGGTGCTGTCCGGCCGCACGCACTCGTCGCGGGTGACGCCCTCCAGGGGCGCGACCTCCGCGTCGAACAGGCCGCTCCGCCAGGCCGCGGCGGCCTTGCGGTGCGAGGAGACGGCGAAGGCGTCCATCTGCTCGCGGGTGATGGACCACTTGGCGGCGATGAGCTCGGCGCTGATGCCCTGCGGGACCAGGCCGTCGGGGTAGCGACCGGCGACGCCGGGCCCGAAGGGGTCCGCGCCGGGGGGCACGTTGGACCACATGGGCACCCGGCTCATGGACTCCACGCCGCAGGCGACGACGATGTCGTACGCGCCGGCCATCACGCCCTGGGCCGCGAAGTGGACGGCCTGCTGGGAGGAGCCGCACTGGCGGTCCACGGTGGTGGCCGGGACCGTCTCGGGCAGTCCGGCCGACAGCAGGGCGTAGCGGGTGGTGTTCATGGCCTGCTCGCCGACCTGGTCGACGGCGCCGCCGATCACGTCGTCGATCAGGGCCGGGTCGACGCCGGAGCGTTCGACGACGGTGCGCAGGGTGTGGGCGAGGAGTTCTACGGGGTGGACGTGCGCGAGGGCGCCGTTGGGCTTGCCCTTCCCGATGGGGGTGCGCACGGCCTCCACGATCACTGCGTCACGCATGGGGCGGGCCTCCTTGTTCCGTCACCGGGTCCCGGAGCGGACTCCATTACCGGTCAGTAGGAATTATGGACTCACCATAGCGTCGTAAGTTGGAAAATCAAACCCACCCCCTGTGCGACCTGATCAGCGCGCCCAGCCGCCCTAGACTTGAGGCCATGGCCGCCACCAAGGACCCGCGCCCCTGCTCCATCGCCGACGCCCTCGCACTCGTCGGCGAGAAGTACTCCCTGCTCGTCCTGCGCGAGGTGTGCCTGGGCAACGGCCGCTTCGACCAGCTGGTGCGCAACACCGGCGCGCCGCGCGACGTCCTGGCCACCCGGCTGCGCCGCCTGGTGGACGCGGGCGTCCTGACCAAGCGGGCCTACAGCGAGCGCCCCCGGCGCTTCGAGTACCGGCCCACGCAAGCGGGGCTCGAGCTGGAGCCGGTGCTGATGACCCTCATGGCGTGGGGCGACCGCCACCTGCGCGCGGACGGCGAGCGGCCCATGGTGATCGAGCACGCCTGCGGCCACGAGCTGCGGCCGGTCGTCACCTGCTCCGCCTGCGGCGGCGCCGTGCGCCACGAGGACCTGACCGCCCACCCGCAGGCCCCGGGCTGGACGGTGGCGGGCCCCGCGGCGGCCTGATCCGGGCCGCGTCCCGCGGCGCCGGCCGGCGCGAAACCCCTGTGATCTCGCGGCCGGACCGGGACGCTACGCTGCCCCACAACACACCCGGTCGCCGCGCACGCCGGTGCGGTGTGCCCCACGCCCCTTTTCCCGATCGGCACTTGGACTCCGTACCTCCATGTCTTGGTTTGAATCCCTCGTCCTCGGACTCGTCCAGGGGCTGACCGAGTTCCTCCCCGTCTCCTCCAGCGCGCATCTGCGGCTGACGGCGGCCTTCTCCGGCTGGAAGGACCCGGGCGCGGCCTTCACCGCGATCACCCAGATCGGCACCGAGTCGGCCGTGCTGATCTACTTCCGCAAGGACATCGGGCGGATCCTGTCCGCCTGGTTCCGGTCACTCGGGAACAAGGCGATGCGCGGCGACCACAACGCCCGCACCGGCTGGCTGGTGATCGTCGGCTCCATACCCATCGGCGTGCTCGGCGTGACGCTCAAGGACCAGATCGAGGGGCCCTTCCGCGATCTGCGGGTCACCGCCACCATGCTCGTCGTGGTGGGCGTGGTGATCGGCGTCGCCGACCGGCTGGCGGCGCGCGACGAGAGGGGCGGCCGGCACCGAGCGCCCAAGCAGCGCAAGGCACTTGAGGATCTGGGTGTCAAGGACGGCCTCGTCTACGGCTGTTGTCAGGCCATGGCGCTCATTCCCGGCGTCTCCCGCTCCGGCGCCACCATCAGCGGCGGGCTGTTCATGGGCTACCGGCGCGAGGCGGCGGCCCGCTACTCCTTCCTGCTCGCCATTCCGGCCGTACTGGCCTCCGGGGTCTTCGAGTTGAAGGACGCGATGGAGAGCGACCACGTGGCGTGGGGGCCGACGCTGTTCGCCACCGTCGTCGCGTTCGCCTCCGGATACGCGGTCATCGCCTGGTTCATGAAGTACATCTCGACCAAGAGCTTCATGCCGTTCGTCTGGTACCGCGTGGTGCTCGGCGTCGTCATCATCGGCCTGGTCGGCGCGGGTGTGCTGAGCCCGCACGCGGCCGAGTCGGCCGGCTGACCGCCCGCCCCCGCACCCGCCCGCCCCCGCACCCGGCCGGCCCCGCCGGCCGCACGGCGCCCGCCCCGCCGTCGCCGCGGCCGTCGCGGGTGACCGACTCCATACGGTCCCCGTAGCCGTCCGGTAGCGCAGTGTCAGTCCTTGCGCCTAGGCTGGAGGCATGTTCCCCGAAGCCGTGGTCCCTGGTTCCGTGCGGTCCGCCGCCGAGCTGAACGAGCGGATCCGGGCGCTCTGGACGCGCTCGGGCGGGTCGCTGTCCGCCGAGGAGCGCGCGGAGTACGAACTGCTGGTGGTCAAGTGGGCCGCCGCGATCCGGGGCGAGGTCGTCGAGGCGGCCTGAGGCGTATCACCGCGACCGGACACCGTGGTCCAGCTTCCAGGGCCCGGCTGCCAGCCGCACAGCCGTCCGTTCAGCGTCCGCCCGACACCCGCAGCACCGCCCCCGACGCGTACGAGGCGTCCGGGGACATCAGCCACGCGACGGCCGCCGCGATCTCCTCGGCCCGGCCCGCACGGCGCAGCGGAATCGTCTCGGCGGCCCGCCGGGCCCGGTCCGGGTCCCCCATCGCCGCGTGGATGTCGGTGTCGATCACGCCCGGCGCCACCGCGTTGACGCGGACGCCGTCGGGGCCGAGTTCCTTGGCCAGGCCCATGGTCAGGGCGTCCACGGCGGCCTTGGTCGCGGCGTAGTGGACGTACTCGCCGGGGCTGCCGAGCGTGGCGGCGGCCGACGACACGTTCACGATGGCACCGCTGCCCCGGGGCGCCATCAGCTGCGCGGCGCGCCGCGAACACAGCAGTGTGCCCAGCACGTTGACCTCGACCACCCGGCGCAGATCGGCGGTGGTGGTGGCGGTCAGCGGGCCCAGCGGGCCGGTCACCCCGGCGTTGTTCACCAGACCCGTCACCGGCCCGAGCCGCTCCTCCGCGGTGGCGAAGAGCCGGTCGACGTCCGCCTCGACGGAGGTGTCCATCCGCACGACGACGCTGCGCGCCCCGGCGGCCAGCACCTCGTCGGCCACCGCCTCGGCGGCCGCGGTGTCGGTGACGTAGCCCACCACCACGTCGTGCCCGTCCTGCGCCAGCCGCCGGCAGATCGCGGCGCCGATGCCCCGGCCGCCGCCGGTGACGACCGTGACGAGACGCTTCATGACGACCTCCGCTGCACCGACGGTCACACACCCTGTGTGATCATCCTAGGCCCGCGGGCGCCGGGACACCCTGGGCGGGGGCACCCGGCCGGCCGAGCGGGGCCCGGTGCCCCCTGGGCGGGACCGGCCGCGGCGCGCACACTGGAGCCGTGCGCGGGGCAGCGGAGCCGTCCGGGGTAGCGGGAGGCGTCCACGGGGTAGGAGGGCGGCCTATGGAGACGTTCGGTCGATGGCTCACCCGTCCGTGGCGGCGCTCGGTGCTCGCCGTGCTCGCCGGCGCCCTGCCCGTGCCGGCCTTTCCCGCCCCGTCGCTGTGGTGGTTCGCCTGGGTGGCGCTGGTGCCGTGGCTGCTGCTCGCCCGCTCCGCCCCGAGCGGGCGGCGGGCGGCGTACGACGGGTGGTGCGGCGGGCTGGGCTTCATGCTGGCCATGCACCACTGGCTGCTGCCCAGCCTGCATGTCTTCACCTTCGTCATCGCGGCGCTGCTCGGCGCCCTGTGGGCGCCCTGGGGATGGCTGGTGCGGCGGCTGCTCGGCGGCCGGCCCTCGGCGGCCCGGGGGGCGGCCGCGCTCGTGGTCCTGCCCTCGGGCTGGCTGGCGGTCGAACTCGTCCGGTCCTGGCAGCAGCTCGGCGGGCCCTGGGGCATGCTCGGCACGAGCCAGTGGCAGGTGGCGCCGGCGCTGCGGCTGGCCTCGGTCGGCGGGGTGTGGCTGGTGAGCCTGCTGGTGGTGGCCGTCAATGTGGCGGTCGCCGAGTTCGTCGCGGTGCGCGCGCTGCGGATACCCGCGGTGGCCGGTGTCGCCGCCGCGGCCGCGGCGACCGGTGCGGCGTGGACCTGGGCGCCGCGCCCCGCGGTCGACGGCCACGTCCGGATCGCCGTCGTGCAGCCGGGCGTCGTCGCCGGCGGCGACAGCGCCGCGCGGCGTTTCGCCCTGGAGGAGCGGCTGACCCGGAGCCTGGTGGGACACCACCCGGACCTGGTGGTCTGGGGCGAGAGCAGCGTCGGCTACGACCTCCGCGACCGCCCGGACCTGGCGCGCCGGCTCGCCGCCCTCTCGCGCGCCACCGGCGCCGCCCTCCTGGTGAACGTGGACGCGCGCCGCTCCGACCGACCCGGGATCTACAAGAGCTCCGTCCTCGTCGGCCCCGACGGCCCGACCGGCGAGCGCTACGACAAGATGCGGCTCGTCCCGTTCGGCGAGTACGTCCCGGCCCGCTCCCTGCTGGGCTGGGCGACCTCCGTGGGCAAGGCGGCGGGCGAGGACCGCAGGCGGGGCGGCGAGCAGGTGGTGATGAACGCCGGCCACGGCCTGCGCATCGGTCCGATGGTCTGCTTCGAGACGGCGTTCCCGGACATGAGCCGGCGTCTCGCGCGGGACGGCGCGGGCGTGCTGCTGGCGCAGTCGTCGACGTCGACGTTCCAGCGGAGCTGGGCGCCGGCGCAGCACGCCTCGCTGGCCGCGCTGCGCGCCGCCGAGACCGGCCGGCCCATGGTGCACGCCACGCTGACCGGCGTGTCCGCCGTGTACGGCCCGGACGGGCGCGGCGCCGGCCCCTGGCTCGGCACGGACGCGAGCACCGTGCGCGTGTACGCGGTGCCGACCGCGCACGGCGTGACGCCGTACGTCCGTCATGGGGACTGGGCGGCGTACGGGGCGCTGCTGGTGCTGGCGGCGCTGGTGGTGACGGACGGCGCGGGGGCGCTCAGAACCCGCCGGGGCGCGACTGCACCGAGCGCACCACCCGCTCGCACAGTTCGTGAGTCTCCAGCGCGTCACGGGCGCTGAGCACCTTCCCGGCCCGTACGGCGTCGAGGAAGGCCAGCACGGCCTGCTCGATCCCGCGCTGCCGGGCCACCGGCACCCAGTCGCCGCGCCGGCGCACCGTGGGCTGCCCTTTGTGGTCGATCGTCTCGGCGAGGTTGACCACCTGGCGCTTGGTGTCCTGGCCGGAGACCTCGAGGATCTCCTCGGCCGAGCCGCTGAGACGGTTCATCACGCCGATCGCGGTGAACCCGTCCCCGGCGAGCTGGAGCACGACGTGGTGCAGCAGTCCGTCGCGCACCCGGGAGCGCACGGTGACGTCGTCGACCGTTCCGGGCACCAGGAAGCGCAGGGTGTCCACCACGTGGATGAAGTCGTCGAGGATCATCGCCCGGGGGTCCTCGGGCAGCCCGACGCGGTTCTTCTGCATCAGGATCAGCTCGCGGGGGTGGTCGGCGCACTGCACGTACCCGGGCGCGTGACGCCGGTTGAAGCCGACCGCCAGCGACACGCCGCGCTCCTCGGCGAGCGCGACCAGGCGTGCGGAGTCGGCGAGTTCGTAGGCGAGCGGCTTGTCGACGTACGTGGGCACGCCCGCCTCGAGCAGCCGGCCGGCGATCTCCGGGTGCGCGGCGGTGGAGGCGTGCACGAAGGCGGCGTCGAGGTCCTGGGCCAGCAGCGAGTCCAGGGTGGTGTGCCGGCGCCCGGCCGGCAGGTGCAGGGAGTCGGCGACCCGCTCCAGGGTGGCGGGGGTGCGGGTGTGCAGATGCAGGTCCACGTCGGGCAGGGTGCCGAGAACCGGCAGGTACGCCTTCTGCGCGATGTCACCGAGTCCGATGCAGCCGACCTTCACGTGGACTCCCTCACCGCTCACCCGTGTCCGTGCCTGTACCTGTGCCCGTGCCTGTGCCGGTGGCGGTCGTGCCGTCCGCCCCCGTCCGCACGGCAGCATACGGCGGCTGCGGGGGCCGCCAGTCGGCGATCCCCTCGAAGCCGCGCAGGAGCAGCGCCGGGCGCGCCCTCGACAGGGCGGCGATCGCGGTGTCGCGCAGCGCGGTTCCGGCGCGGCCTCCCACCATGGCGACGCGTGCGATGCGCACCGCCTGACGGGCGATCGCGGTGGTGCGGGGCAGCCGGGCGGCGGTGTAGGCGGCGAGGTCGCCGGCGTGGTGGGCGAGGACGACGGCGTCCTCCACCGCCTGGTTCCCGCCCTGGCCGAGGGTGGGCGGCATGGCGTGGGCCGCGTCGCCGAGGAGGGCCACCCGGCCGCGGTGGTACGCGGGCAGCGGCTCGGCGATGTGGTGGACGTCGTGGCGCAGCACGTCCCGCGGGTGCGCGGCGGCGAGGACGGCGGGGATCGGGGCGTGCCAGTCGCCGAAACGGCGCACGAGTTCGGCGCGCTCGTCGTCGGCGGCGTGCCGGCCGGCGGGGGCCGTCGCGGCGGCGTAGGCGTACACCTGGCCGCCCCTGAGCGGATGCGTGCCCCACAGGCGGCCCCTCCCCCACGTCTCGTGCGAGGCGAACTCGGCGCCGGGCAGCGGGACCACGAGCCGCCAGGTGGTGAAGCCGGCGTAGACGGGCCCGGGGTGGTGCGGGAACAGCGCGGCGCGTACGGCGGAGTGGATGCCGTCGGCGGCCACCACCAGGTCGGCCTCCAGTTCGCCTGCGGGGGTCGTCACCCGGGCGGGGCGGCGGGCGTCGCCGGGGTCGGCCAGGTGGGCGGGGGTGCCGGTCCGGACGGTGCCGGGCGGGAGCAGGGCGGCCAGGCCGGCGACCAGGGTGGCGCGGTGCAGCAGGACGAGGGGGCCGCCGAACCGTTCGGCGACCGCGGCGGCGCTGGTCCGCGACAGCCACCGCCCGCCCGGGGTGCGCAGTCCGCCGTCGCCCTGCCAGGCGGCCAGATCGCGGATCTCGTCGCCGATGCCGAGGACGTCCAGGGCGCGCAGGGCGTTCGGGGAGAGCGAGATCGCGGCGCCGACGGGTTCCAGGGAGGCGGCCCGTTCGAGCACGGTGACCCGCCGGCCGGACCTGTGCAGGGCCGCCGCCGCGGTGAGGCCTCCGATGCCGCCGCCGATGACGACGGCGTGCGACTGTCCGGACATGAGCACTCCTCCCCCATGGACACTACACCTGTAGTGGGCAGTTGGCCCGCCGAGCGTACTACAGGTCACTACGGATGTAGTACAGAGGTGGGTCCGGTGCGTCCGCGGTGCCGGAACGGCGGCCGCCAGGGGCCGGTAGGTTGATCCCCATGTCCGCCCCGCCCCCGAACGCCCCGCCGCCCAGCGCCCCGGGTCCGGGCTCCCCGCGTCCGGGCTCCCCGCGTGCGGCGAACGCCTCGGAACCCTCGCGCGCCGACCTCGTCGCGGACACCGCGCTCGCCCTGCTCGCCGAGCGCGGGATGCGCGGCCTGACCCACCGCGCGGTCGACGAGGCGGCCGGGCTGCCGCAGGGCTCGACGTCGAACGTGGCGCGCACCCGCCAGGCCCTGCTGGAACTGGCGGTGCGCCGGCTGGCCGACCGGGAGGAACGCGTCCTGGCACCGCACGAGATGCCGGACCGCCGCGCCGGAGGCGTCGACGCGCTGGTGGAGGGACTGGCCCTCGCCACCCACCGCGCGCTGACCCGCAACCGCGAACTGACCCTCGCCCGCTACGAACTGGCCCTGGAGGCGACCCGGCGCCCGGAGCTGCGGGCCCACTTCGACGCGGCCGGCGCCCGGTTCCGCGACCGGCTCGGCGCGATGGTGGCGGCGCTGGGCTCGGCCGACCCCGACCGGCACGTGCTGTCGCTGATCGCCTGGGCCGACGGCCTGATGTTCTCCTGCGTGGCCGGTACCTTCCACGCCCGCGTCCCGGACCTCGACGAGGTGCGGGCGGGTCTGCGGGAGCTGCTGCGGGGGATCCACGACGGCGGAAAAGACGTGGTGTGAGGGCCCGGACTGGGCCAGGATCGGCACATGACGACGACCGAACGCACCGAGCCCGCCCAGAACGCAGACGAACGCGCCATGCTGGAGGGCTGGCTGGACTACCACCGGCAGACCCTGGCGTGGAAGTGCGAAGGCCTGAACGACGAGCAGCTGCGGACCCGGTCCGCCGAGCCGTCGGAGCTGTCCCTGCTGGGGCTCGTGCGGCACATGGCGGAGGTGGAACGGGGCTGGTTCCGCAGGGTCCTGGTCGGTGACGACCCGGGGCCCGTCTACTCCACCGAGCAGGACCCGGACCGCGACTTCCACGCCACCGAGGCGGACACCTGGGAGGAGGCGTACGCCACCTGGCAGACCGAGATCGGCATCGCCCGCCGCAACGCCGCCGGGTTCGGCCTGGACGACCTGTCCAAGGGCAGGAGCAGGCACTCGGGCGAGCCGTTCAACCTCCGCTGGATCTACACCCACATGATCGAGGAGTACGCCCGGCACAACGGCCACGCCGACCTGCTCCGCGAACGCATCGACGGGGCGACCGGGGACTGAGGCCGAGCCGCCCGGGGCGCGGGCCCGGCGCGGCCCCGGCGCCCGAACCGGACGTCAGCCGGTGGCGCCGCACGCACCCCCTACGGGTCGGGAGATCACCCCTGCGGGGCATCCTTCCCCCGTACGGCGGGACGTCCGCGTCCCGCGTGGAGCAGAGTTGCACGGGTGCATCGAACGACGACCACCGCAACGTTGCTGGTCACCGTGGCGGTCGCGGCCCTCACCGGCTGTGTCACGGTCCAGCGGCCGCCGGCCTCCGCGGCGGCGGCCACGACCCGCCCGGCGGCCCCGCACCCGGAGGGCAGCAGCCGTCCGGCGGACGCACAGGCCCCGGCCCGGGACGCACAGGCTCCCGCCCGGGAGGCTCTGGCAGTGACCGGGCCCGGGGACCCGGCCGGCTCGGCACGGCCGGCCGCACGCGCGCCACGCCCGGCGGGCGCCGCGCCGGCCGGCGAGCGCCGCCGCCCCGGCCCGGTGCGCACGCCCGGCCGCCACGGCCGCCACCCGGCTCCCCGGCACCACCGCACACCGCGGTCACCCCGTGTGGAGGTCCCCGCCGGGGTGATGCACGTGCCGCCCAGGACGCCGGACGTCTGCGCGCTGGGCCGGCAGTACGGAGGCTGGGCCCCGGACAGTCCGGAGTCGCGGATCTGCCGGCAGGCCTACGGCCGCTGACCCGCGCGCACCCGACCGCGCCGGGCGGCGGGCCGGCGGTTCCTCGCCCGCGAGCGCCCCGGCTCCCGGAGCAGGAGCCCCCCGCCTCCCGCCGGGTCCGGACCGGCCCACCCTTCGCCTGATCCTGCCTGGCCCGCCCTGCGCCTGACCCGGGCCGGCCCGCTCCCGGCGCGCGACGCGCCCTACGACCGCTGGCGCGGCGGGTCGCTCGGCTCGTCGCCGGTGCTTCCCTCGCCCAGGCGCAGCGCGAGGCGGTGGATCGCCGCGCGGACCCCCTCGCCGTAGCGGTCGTCCCGGAGCACGCCGGCCGCGTGCCGTGCCCGGTGGAGATGGACGCGGGCGGCCTCGGCCCGGCCGAGGCCGAAGTAGTCGGTTGCCAGGTTCAGATGGAGGGCCGGATAGAGGGCGCGGGCCGCCGGCGCCCCCTCCCGCTCCCGTCCGGCCGTCCGGTGGCCGGTGAGCTCCTCGGCCGCCGACAGCGCCCTGAGGTCCCAGGCGAGCTCGTCCACGGGGTCGTCCTGGGTGTCGGCCATGTAGTGGGCCAGCGTGCAGCGGTGCAGGGGGTCGCCGTCCTGGCCGATCTCCGCCCACAGGTCCAGGAACCGCCCCCGGGCCTCCTCGCGGTCCCCGGCGTGGTGCAGCAGCACGCCCTGCCCGATCCGCGTCAGCACGGCGTCCGGCGCCGTCTGCTCCCGTCGCTCCACCAGCGCACCCTCCGGCCTGTCCCCGACGACCCCGCGGGCCCGGCGGCCCGGCGTCCCGGGCCCCCGGCTCCCCGGTTCCGACGTCCCGAGTTCCGACGCCCCGACGCTAACGGCAGCCGGCGCCGATCGGCGGCAGGCGGTCCTCAGCCGAGGTCGGGAATCCGCCAGTCGATCGGCTCGTGCCCCTGCCGCGCCACCGCCTCGTTGATCCGGGTGAACGGACGGGAGCCGAAGAACTTCTTCGCCGACAGCGGGGACGGGTGCGCGCCCTTGACCACCACGTGCCGGTCCTCGTCGATCAGCGGCAGCTTCTTCTGGGCGTAGTTCCCCCACAGCACGAAGACCGCCGGGTCGGGCCGGCCGGCCACCGCGCGGATCACCGCGTCCGTGAACCTCTCCCAGCCGCGCCCCTTGTGCGAGTTGGCCTCGCCGCCGCGCACCGTGAGCACCGCGTTGAGCAGCAGCACGCCCTGCTCGGCCCAGGGCATCAGACAGCCGTTGTCCGGGATCGGCGTGCCCAGCTCCTCGTGCATCTCCTTGTAGATGTTGCGCAGCGAGGGCGGGATCCTGACCCCGGGCCGCACCGAGAAGCACAGGCCGTGGCCCTGGCCCTCGCCGTGGTAGGGGTCCTGGCCGAGGATCAGGACCTTGACCTTGTCGTACGGCGTGGCGGCCAGGGCCGCGAAGACCTCCTCGCGGGGCGGGTAGACGGGACCCTTCGCCCGCTCCTCCTCGACGAACTCCGCCAGCTCCTTGAAGTAGGGCTGCTGCAGTTCGTCGCCCAGAACCCCGCGCCAGGACTCGGGCAGCATGGCGATGTCGGTCACGTCAACGTCCTCACGGTGTGCGGTCACTTCCAGGTCACAGAACCTACAGGCGACCACTGACAGCGCGTTCCCGCCCCGGAGAAACCGACGCCTACCAGCTGGTCTTGCGGTACAGCTCCCACATCATCATGATCGTCGAGGGGTCGAGCGCCCGCTCGCCGCCCGAGATGTCGTCGCTGGCGGCCACGTACTGCTTGCCCTGCCACAGCGGCAGCAGCCGCGCGTCGTTCACCAGGATCTGCTGGGCCTGCTGGAACTCCTTGACCACCGCCGCGCGGTCGCTCTCCCGGCGGGACTCCGGCAGCAGCACCTTGGTGATCCGCTGCGCCGGGTAGGGCGTGCCGAGCGCGTTCTGGTCGCCCACGAAGGGGGCGATGAAGTTGTCGGCGTCCGGGAAGTCCGGGAACCAGCCGCGCCCGAACACCGGGTACTCACCCTTCTGGTACCCCACGACGTACGTCTTCCAGGGGCGGCTCTTGAGGGTGATGGTGAACAGGCCGGAGTCGTCGAGCTGCTGCTTGATCGCCTGGAACAGCTTGGCGGTCTCGGAGCCGTAGCGGTCGGTGGTGTACCAGAGGGTGAGCGGGACCTTCTGGGTGATGCCGGCCTTGGTGAGGATCTTGCGCGCCTTGGACACGCTGGGGTCGCCGAAGTCGTCGAAGAAGCTCGTGGTGTGACCGGTCAGCCCCTTGGGGACCATGCTGTACAGCGGGTCGACGGTGTCCTTGTAGACGGTGTGCGCGATGGCCGGGCGGTCGATCACCTGGGCCACGGCCTGGCGGACCGCGAGCTTGGCCGCCCACGGGTCCTTGGGGTTGAAGACCAGGTAGCTGATGTCGGTGCCGGCGCCCTCGACGAGCTGCAGGTCCGTGGCGTCGTGGCGCTGGAGCGCGATGATGTCGTCGGCCGCCAGACCGCGGTAGGTGACGTCGATCTGCCGGTCCCGCAGCGCCTTGACCATGGTCGCGGAGTCCTGGAAGTACCGGATCGTCACCGCGTCGTTCCGCCGCTCGGCGAAGCCCCGGTAGTTGTCGTTCTTGACCAGTTCCGCCTGCTTGCCCTCGCTGTAGGACTTGAGCGCGTACGGCCCGGAACCGACGACCGAGTTCTCCTTGCGCAGGGAGCGGGCGGGGTAGTCGTCGGGGTCGACGATCGACATCGCGGGGGTGGCGAGGACGAACGGGAAGGTGGCGTCGGGCTTGTTGAGGTGGAAGACCACCTCCCGGTCCCCGAGTGCCTGCACCCGGTCCAGGCTGCCGAGCAGGCCCGCCGGACCGCTGTCCGCGTTGATGGTGCGGATGCGGTCGATGGAGTACTTCACCGCGCGTGCGTCGAGCTTGTCGCCGTCCGCGAACTTCATGCCCGCGCGCAGCTCGCAGCGGTAGGTGCGGTAGCCGGCGTCGGTGAACTTGCAGCTGCGCGCGGCGTCGGGCTGCGGCGTGGTCGAGCCGTTCGGGTAGGCCAGCAGGGTCTGGTAAATGTTGCGGAACAGTTCCCAGGAACCGTCCCAGGACGCGGCCGGGTCCAGTGTGCTCGGGGCGCTGGTGGTCCCGACCACGATCGGCCCCTCGTCGTCGGGGCCGCCGTCGGAAAGGACGCCGCACCCGGCCACCAGGGATATGGACGCGATCGCGGCCGCCGGCCGCAGGCATCGGATCCGGTTGAACACGCGCACTCTCCTCGATCTGCCATACCAAGGGTCGGCAGACCATACCGCAGTGCTCCGCCCGGTGAACCTGGTTGGAACGCGGCTCCTTTTGTACCCGGCGATGACGACGTTGTCATCGGGTGAAACGCCCTGTCGGAGACGACGAGGGCGCCGTTTCCGCCAAGCGAACGTCGACGAATCGTTACATCGCCGAAGCGATGGATCGATGTGCCGACGGCCCCGCGGGAACGGCGCCCGGAACGCCGCGCGGTCAGCCGACCCCGGCGTTGAGGAAGAGGCCTCCGTCGACGACCAGCGTCTGCCCGGTGACCCAGTCGGACTGCTCGGAGGTGAGGAACGCGGCGGCGCCCCCGATGTCGGCGGGCACGCCGAGCCGGCCGAGCGGGTAGGAGGACGCGGCCTCCTGCTCACGGCCCTCGTACAGCGCCTGCGCGAACTTGGTCTTCACCACGGCCGGGGCGATCGCGTTGACCCGCACCTTCGGCGCGAACTCGTGCGCCAGCTGCTGGGTCAGGTTGATCATCGCCGCCTTGCTGACGCCGTAGGCGCCGATGAAGGGCGACGGCGCCAGGCCCGCGATGGAGGCGATGTTGACGATCGCACCGCCGTTGTCCTTCTGCCAGGCGTGCCAGGTGCGCTGGGCGAAGCCGAGCGCGGAGACGACGTTGGTCTCGAAGACCTTGCGCGCGACGTTCAGGTCGAGGTCGGCGATCGGCCCGAACACCGGGTTGGTGCCGGCGTTGTTGACCAGGTAGTCGACGCGGCCGAAGGCCTCCATGACGCGCTCGACGGCCTCCGCCTGGTGGGCCTCGTCGTGGGCCTTGCCCGCGACGCCGATCACCCGGTCGGCGCCCAGCTTGTCGACGGCCTCCTTGAGGGCGTCCTCGTTGCGGCCGGTGATGCACACCCGGTCGCCCCGGGCCACCAGGGCCTCGGCGACGCCGTAGCCGATGCCGCGGCTGGCACCCGTGACGAGGGCGACCTTGCCGGAAAGTTCAGTCATGTCCGTGATTCCTGCCGATCCCTAGTTGAGCGGTCCGCCGGCGACGTACAGCACCTGGCCGGACACGAAGCCGGCCGCCTCGCCGGTGAAGAAGGCGACGGCGTTGGCGATGTCCTCCGGCTCACCGACCCGCTGCACCGGGATCTGGGTGGCGGCGGCGGCCTTGAAGTCCTCGAAGCCCATGCCGACGCGCTCGGCGGTGGCCTTGGTCATCTCGGTGGCGATGAAGCCGGGGGCGACCGAGTTGGCGGTGATGCCGAACTTGCCGAGCTCCTTGGCGAGGGTCTTGGTGAAGCCCTGCAGACCCGCCTTGGCGGCCGAGTAGTTGGCCTGGCCGCGGTTGCCGAGCGCGGACGACGAGGAGAGGTTGACGATCCGGCCGAAGCCCGCGTCCACCATGTGCTTCTGGCAGGCGCGGGTCATCAGGAAGGAGCCGCGCAGATGCACGTTCATGACGGTGTCCCAGTCGGAGACGCTCATCTTGAACAGCAGGTTGTCGCGGAGCACGCCCGCGTTGTTGACCAGGATGACCGGCGCGCCGAGCTCCTCGGCGATCCGCGCGACGGCCGCCTCGACCTGCGCCTCGTCCGAGACGTCGGCCCCGACCGCGAGCGCCCGGCCGCCGGCCGCGGTGATCTTCTCCACGGTGTCCTTGCAGGCGGCCTCGTCGAGGTCGATCACGGCGACCGCGCGGCCCTCGGCCGCCAGTCGTACGGCGGTGGCGGCGCCGATGCCGCGCGCGGCACCCGTGACGACGGCGACCCGCTGCTCAGTGGTGGACATTGCTTCTCCTCGCCCTTGAGAGAACCCGGTGTGCGGTGAGCGACCGCTTAGTACCTTCGGTGGGTGTGACGCTAGAGACCCTGGCACCCGGTGTCAACGGCACACCGGGTGCGTGTGATCCATTACCTCACCAGGAGGTCCAGCAACCGTTCCGTCTCGGCCGCCGGGTCGGCGGTCAGCCCGGTGTGCACCGGGCCGGGCTGGACGATCGTGGAGCGGGGCGCGACCAGCCAGCGGAACCGCCGTCCGGCGTCGTCGTCCGCGGCCTGCCCGGCGGCCTCGCCCCCGGCGCACACCCTTTCCACGGCGGCCAGCGCGGCCCGTACCCCCGCGACGTCCGCCCGCGGGTCCAGGGCCAGCAGCCGCGCCTCGTCGAGATGGGTGCGCGCGCCGACGTAGCGCCGGGCACGGCAGTAGACGAGGACGCCGGCGTTGACGCACTCGCCGCGCTCCACCCGCGGCACCACTCTGACCAGGGCGTACTCGAAGACGTCCCGGTCGCCGCCCTGTCCGGCCCGGGTGATGTGCCGCTCGGTGACGTGTCCCGCCATGTGGATGTGGCGCTCGCTCACTTGGCCTCCTCGACACCGGTGATGCGCTCGTGGACGACGGCCGCGCGCAGGAGCAGCGCGTGCGCGTAGGCGTGCCGGAGATCGTCGGGCGTGGCGAAGCCCGGTTCCCCGGCCAGCCAGGCGTCCGGGATCTCGGCCGTCACCTCGGCGAGCAGCTCCTGGGTGACCCGGGGTGCCAGTTCGGCGGCGGCCGCGGCCACATCGGGCCGGAACCGGGCGAGGGCGTGGTCGGAGGCGTCGTAGGGACGGGCGGCGGAGGTGTCGGCGCCGGGCCAGTTGTGGTGCCAGATCATCGTGGCGCCGTGGTCGATGAGCCACAGTTCGCCGTGCCAGCGCAGCAGGTTGGGGTTGCGCCAGGAGCGGTCCACGTTGTTGACCAGCGCGTCGAACCAGACGATCCGCCCGGCCTCCCGCGGGTCCACGGGGAAGGCGAGCGGGTCGAAGCCCAGCGCGCCGGAGAGGAAGTCCATGCCCAGGTTGGCGCCGCCGCTGGAGCGCAGCAGCTCCTGCACCTGCGGGTCCGGTTCGCCGAGCCCCAGCACGGGGTCGAGGGCGACGGTCACCAGACGGGGCACGCGGAAGCCCAGCCGGCGGGCGAGTTCCCCGCAGACCACCTCCGCGACCAGCGTCTTGCGGCCCTGCCCGGCGCCGGTGAACTTCAGGACGTACGTCCCGAGGTCGTCGGCCTCGACGAGCCCGGGCAGCGAACCGCCCTCGCGCAGCGGCGTGACGTACCGGGTCGCGGTCACTTCCTTGAGCATCGCCCCAGGCTACTGGGGGAGCCGGCGGCTCCCGGCCGCCGTCCCGCGACCGGGTGCCATCCACGCCCGGGCGCCTCGGCGGTACCTCCCGACCGGGCGTCCCGGCGGTGCCCCGCGACCGGGCGTCCCGGCGGTGAACGCCCGGGACGTGCCGGCCGTACCCCTTTGCAGATCAACGCATCCTGTCCGAACGGAAGGAAACGTCAGCATGACCAGCGAATCGCTTCAGCCCCAGGGGGCACCGGCCCGCCGGACCGTCATGGCGGCGGTGGGCGCGGCGGGACTCGCCGTCGCGCTGACCGCGTGCGGGTCCGACGACACGTCCTCGTCCGGCTCGTCGACCACGCAGAACGGCAGCGACGCGAGCGGGGGCGGCGCGGGCGGGGCGGGCGGCACCGTGCTGGCGAAGACCTCCGACATCCCGGAGGGCGGCGGCAAGGTCATCGGCGACCACGGCGTGGTGGTCACCCAGCCGACGAAGGGCGAGTTCAAGGCGTTCTCGTCCAAGTGCACGCACCAGGGCTGCGCGGTGAACAAGATCGCGAACGGTGTGATCAGCTGCCCGTGCCACCACAGCGAGTTCTCCGCCACCGACGGCAGCGTCAAGAAGGGCCCGGCGACCCAGCCGCTGCCCGCCAAGAACATCTCCGTCTCCGGTGAGGAGATCAAGCTCGCCTGAGACAGCTCCCGGGCCGGCCCACGGAACCGCCCCGGCGGGGTGCGGAAACCGCCTCCGGCGGGCCCGCGGGCCGGCCGGAGGCGGTTTCCGCACCCGCGCACCGGCGACTGGGGAGTCGCCGGTGCGCGGGTGCGCCGGATCGTCGCGGGGATGCGGCCGGAGGGCGCGCCCCGCGACGGCGCCGGCGCCCCGGGCGGCGGGCGGGTGGTGTGCCTTTTCCAACGTGATGCCAGAGGATCTTCCCACCGGGGAGGGCCTTCCCCTGGCACGACGTGGGAAAAGGAAAGAGGGGGCTGCATGACCGTCACACAGCGCCGGGGCCGGAAGATCATGATGACGCCGGGCGAGCTGGACGATTTCCTCACCGCCCAGCGCACCTGCCGGGTCGCCACCGTCTCGACCGGCGGTGCCCCGCACGTCAGCGCGCTGTGGTTCGCCTGGGACGGCACCTCGCTGTGGCTGTACTCCGTGATGCGCAGCAAGCGCTGGGCGGACCTGCGCCGCGATCCCCGGGTGGCGATCGTCGTCGACACCGGCGAGGAGTACGAGCAGCTGCGGGGGGTGGAGCTGTCCGGCACGGTGGAGTTCGTGGGTGAGGCGCCGCGCACGGGCGAGCTGCGCGCGGAACTCGACGTTCCGGAGACACTGTTCGCGCGCAAGTACTTCGGCCTGGAGGAGATGCCACCCCACGACGGCAGACACGCCTGGGTTTGCCTGACCCCGGAGAAGATCGTCTCCTGGGACTTCCGCAAACTGGGCTCGGCGTAACCGGTCCGGGACGCGGGACCCGGCTTCGTGCACTCCGCAACGGGGCCGCCCTGCTCACCCCGACCGGTCCGCCACCGGGCACGGCTCACCGCAGCACGGCGGCCACCGCCCACCCCGCCGAGGCGTGCCCGGCGCCTCGGAGGCGGCACCCGGCATGTTGCGCGGGCGGCGCGGTGCTTCGGACGAGGCCCGGTGCGACCGGGCGCGCCTCGCCTCGTCCCCGGGCATGGCGCGACGCGGGCGGGCAGGCGCGGCACGCCGCGGACGGGCCGCCTGCCCGGGCCGCGCGGCGCGGACGGTGCCGCCGAGGGCGACGCGGACGGTGCCGCCGGGGGCGACGCGGTGCGCCGGGCCCGTCAGGCGATGGTCTCGCCCGCCGCCCGCAGCGCGTCCGCCGCCGCGCGGATCGAGGGGCGGCGGTCGGCGTCGGCGCGCCAGACGGCGTAGACGTGCCGCCGTACCGCCTGCCGGACCGGCACGGTGCGCACCCCGGCCGGCAGCGGCCCCCGCCCGAGCCGCGGCGCCACGCACACCCCGAGTCCGGCGGCGACCAGCGCGAGCTGGGTGGCGTGCTCCTCCGCCCGGTGCGCGATGCGCGGTTCGACGCCCTTGGAGCGCAGCGTGTCCAGCAGCCACTCGTGGCAGAACTCGGCCTCGCCCCAGGTCACCCAGTCGTCGGCCGCGAACTCCTCCAGTTCCACCTCGTCGCGCCCGGCGAGCGGGTGGCCGGCCGGCAGGGCCACGTCCGCGGCGTCGTCGAGGAGGGGGGCGCGGCTGAGACCCCCGGGCACCGGCAGCGGCTTGTTGTACCAGTCGAGGACGACGGCCAGGTCGACGTCGCCGCGCAGCACCGCCCGCAGGGCCGGCGCCGGTTCCATCTCGGCCGTGGTGACCCTGAGCCCCGGATGCCGTGCGCGCAGGCGGGTCAGCGCCTCCGGGAACAGTCCGCGCGCGGCGGTGGGAAAGGCGCCCAGCCTGAGCTCGCCGACCACCTGCCCGCGCTGGGCCTCCAGGTCCGACTGGGCGAGCTCGACCTGCGAGAGGATCCGCGCCGCGTGCTCGGCGAGCAGCCGCCCGGCGTCGGTGAGCCGTACGCCCCGCCCGTTGCGGGCGAGGAGCTGCTGGCCCACCTCCCGCTCCAGCTTGGCCATCTGCTGCGAGACGGCGGACGTCGTCACGTGCATGCCCTCGGCGGCGGCGCTGACCGAGCCGTGCCGCGCCAGGGCGTCCAGCGTGCGCAGGCGCTCCAGATTCAACATGTAAGCAATGCTACGAGGTGTCGCGCGCGAATTCTCGATTGTGCTAACAGGTCGGTTCCAGGGATCCTACGGGCATGAGCACCGCGTCCGCCGCCTCCCCGAGCCCGTCCGCCCCGCCGACCGCGCCCCCTCCGGCCGGCACGTCCGGCCGGCCGCCACGGGGCCCCCTGCCCTGGCGGATCCGGTTCGCCTTCCTGTCACTGATCTGGGGCTTCAGCTTCCTGTTCATGAAGGTCGGCACGGACGGCTTCGCGCCGTTCCAGGTGACGCTCGGACGGCTGGTGTTCGGCACGGCGGTGCTCGCGGTGGCGATGGCGGTGAAGCGCGAGCGGCTGCCGCGCGGCGCGCGCACCTGGGCGCATCTGACGGTCGCCGCGTTCTTTCTGAACGCGCTGCCGTTCTCGCTCTTCGCCTACTCGGAGCTGACGATCCCGTCCACGCTCGCCGGCATCTGCAACGCCACCTCCCCGCTGTGGGGCATGGCGCTGTCCCTCGTGGCACTCTCGGAGGACCGCCCGACCCGGCTGCGGTGCGCGGGGCTGGGGCTCGGTTTCCTGGGCGTGCTCACGGTGCTCGGGGCCTGGCAGGGCTTCCACGGCCTGGACGCGCGCGGGACCGCGATGGCGCTGCTCGCCTCGCTGAGCTACCCGGTCGGCTGGATCTACGTCCGCCGCACCCTGGCGGGCTCGACCGCGTCGCACCTGTCCCTGACCGGCGGTCAGCTGCTGCTGGCCACCGTGCAGCTGGCCGTGGTGACCCCCGTCTTCACCAGTGCCCCGGACCACTTCGCGCTCGTCCCGCTGCTCGCCGTCGCCGCCCTGGGCGCCCTGGGCACCGGCCTGGCGATGCTCGTGCAGTACGGGCTGGTCGCCGAGGTCGGGCCGACGACGGCCCAGATGGTGACGTACTTCGTGCCGATCATCGCCACCGCCGCCGGTGTCGCCGTCCTCGGCGAGCGGCTGACCTGGTCGACGCCGGTCGGCGCGGTCGTCGTCCTGGCCGGTGCGGCTCTGACCCAGGCACGGCCCGGCGGGCGCGGCCGGCCGGCGCGCTCCGCCGCGGCACACGAGCCGGAGCGCGAGCCGGTGCACGAGCCAGAGGACGGGATCCCGAAGCACGGGATCCCTGAGCACGGGACCCCGGAGCGCGGAACCCTCGCGGCCGCGGAGCCGGCCCCCGCGGCCCGGGCTCAGACGTAACTGCGCGCGGGCGCGGGCCCCAGCGCCGACGCCACCGCGTCCGCCAGCTCCCGCGTCTCCCGCGCCGACAGCCCCGAGACGGTGACGCGGATGCCCGGCGCCGCGTTCATCCGGAAGCGGGCGCCGGGAGCGACGGCCCAGCCGGCGTGCAGCAGACGGGCGACCACGCCGGTCTCGTCCGGCACCGGGACCCACACGTTCATCCCGCTGCGCCCGTGCGCCTCGATCCCGTGCCCGGCCAGCGCGCCGATGAGCAGCTCGCGCCGGGTCCGGTAGGCCGCGGCCACCGCGCGCGTGTCCGGCGTGCCGTCCGACCGGAGCCGGACCAGGGCCCGCTGGAGCAGCATGCTCACCCAGCCGGGCCCGAGCCGCTGCCGTCCGCGGACCCGGTCGACGGTGACCTCGTCCCCGGTGAGCACCGCGAGCCGCAGATCAGGCCCGTACGCCTTGGCCGCCGAGCGGACGAAGGCCCAGTGCCGGGTCGCCCCGGCGAGCGGATGCAGGGGCAGGTCGACGATGCCGTGACCGTGGTCGTCCTCGATCAGCAGGGTCTGCGGGTGCGCGCGCAGCACGGACCGCAGCGCCCGCGCGCGGGGGGCGCTCAGCGCGGCACCGGTCGGGTTCTGCGCCCGGTCGGTGACGATCACGGCCCGCGCACCGCCCTCGAGCGCACGGCGCAGGTCGTCCGGGAGCGGTCCCTCGTCGTCGACGCCGACGCCGGCCGTGCGCAGGCCGAGGGCCGGCACGAGGTCGAGCGTCCGGCCCCAGCCGGGGTCCTCCACGGCCACGGTGTCCCCCGGTTTCAGGTGGGCCGCGAGGACCCGCTCGACGCCGTCCAGGGCACCGGACACGACGGCGAGGGGCCCGTCCGGCACGCCGTCGGCGTCCAGTTCCGCGCGCGCCGTCCGCTCCAGCTCCGGGTCGACGGCCACGTCGCCGTAGAGCACCGGGTCGCGGTCGGCCCGGGCCACGGCCGCCGCGAAGGCCGGCGCCAGGGGCGGCAGCAGCGCCGGATCCGGGTTGCCGCTCGACACGTCGCGCACGCCCTCGGGGACGTCCACGCGGAGGTGGTCCCGGCCGGTGGTGGCGGGCGCGGCCCGCACCCGGCTGCCCCTGCGCCCGGCGGTCTCGATGACACCGCGCTCCCGCAGGATCCGGTACGCCGCCGCGACGGTGTTGGGATTGACCCCCAGCTCCACGGCCAACTGTCGCAGGGGAGGCAGCACTTGGCCGGGCTCCAGCTCCCCGGAGCCCACCGCGCGCTCCACACTCGCCGCGATCTCCGCCGCGCCCCGGCCCTCGATCCGATATTCTCCTAGCACAAATAACATTCTGCACTAGTGCAATGGAGACCGCAATGCACGGGAACCGGCAGCCGACGACCGTCCCGACGGACGGCGTCTACCCCCCGACCGACCGCACCGTCCCCACCCGCTCGGCGGACCGGGCGTCGTACGACAAGGAACTGGTGCACGCGATACTCGACGAGGGCTACGTCTGCCATCTCGGCTTCGTCCGCGACGGCGCGCCCGTCGTGCTGCCCACGCTCTACGGCCGGGCCGGCGAGCGGCTCTACGTGCACGGTTCGACCGGCTCCCGGCCGCTGCGCCTGGCCGGCCGGGCCGATCCGGGGCTGCCGGTGTGCGTGACCGTCACCCACGTCGACGGCCTGGTCCTGGCCCGCTCGGCCTTCCACCACTCGATCAACTACCGCTCCGTCGTGGTGCACGGAGTCGCCCACCAGGTGACCGAACCCGACGAGAAGCGGCAGGCCCTGGACGTCCTGGTCGATCACGTGGTGCGGGGCCGGGCGGCCGACTCCCGCCCCGCCAACGCCAAGGAACTCGCCGCGACGGCCGTGCTCCGGCTCGACCTGGAGGAGGTCTCCGCCAAGCTGCGCACCGGCAGGGTGAACGACGAGCCGGAGGACCTCGCCCTGCCCCACTGGGCCGGTGTGGTCCCGGTGCGCCGGCAGTACGGCACACCGCTCGCCGACGGCGGCCTCGCCCCGGGGACGCCGCTCCCGGGCTATCTGGCGACGCTGTGAGGTGACCGGCGCCCGGCTCCGTGCCGCCGGGCGCCCGGGACCGTCGTCCTCCTCGTCACACGGGGTCCTCACACGGGGTCCTCACACGGGGTCCTCACACAGGCCCCTCACACGGGCTCCTCAGACGGGGACCGGCTCCCTGGCCTCCGCGCGGGCCATGCGGGCCTCGGCCACCGCGAGACCCGCCACCGATCCGAGCATCAGCGCGGTGCCGAGGACGGTGGCCGCCGTCAGCCGCTCGCCGAGCAGGGCGACGGCCAGCACCGCCGCGCTGACCGGCTCGAGGAGCATGATCACCGACACGGTGGCGGAGCGGACGACGGCCGCGCCCGCGAAGTACAGGGCATAGGCGAGGGCCGTGGGGACCGTGGCGATGTAGAGCAGCAGCCACAGCAGCCGGCCGGCGTCCACGGTGTGCGGCACCAGGCCCTCGGCCAGCGCGAAGGGCAGCAGACACAGACTGGTGACCGCGAACGCGCCCACCGTCGTACCGGAGTCGCCCCCTCCGCCGGCCCGGCCCGACCAGCGGGTGAGCAGCGTCATGGCGGAGTAGCCGGCCGCCGAGGCCAGGGCGAGCAGCACGCCCCACGGCCGTACGGTGGCGCCCGAGCCGCCCAGGACCAGGACGGCCAGCCCGGCCAGCGCCCCGGCGACGGCGGTCAGACCCGCCCGGCCGAGCCGTTCGCCCAGCAGCAGGCGGGCGCCCAGGGCGATGAGCACGGGCCCGGCGCCGAGGGTGACGACGGTCGCCACGGCGAGCCCGGTGGCGTCCACCGCCGCGAAGTAGGCGGTCTGGAACACGGCCAGGCCCACACCCGTGGCGCCCGCCCGCAGCAGCCGACGCGGCGCCGGCCCGGGCGCCGCGGGCACCGTAGGCGCCGCGGGCGCCGCGGGCCGGGCGCGCGGGCGGAGCAGGCGCGCGGCGAGCAGCAGGGCGAGGCCGGCCGCGCAGCGCCAGAAGGACAGGACGACCGGGCCCATGTCACTGGCCCGGTAGACCAGGGAGGCGGCGGCGCCCGCGGTGCCCCAGGCGGCACCGGCGACGATCAGATACAGCAGGCCACGCCCGACGGGCAGGCCGAGGGAAGCACGCGACACGAGTTCTCTCCGCAGGGACGCAGAAGCGGGGGACGGCGGACCCCGTCCGTGCGGGGGCCGCGCTCTCCTTCCGCGGGCAGCACCGTTCGGCCCGGCCGGTCGCCGGGCTCGGTCACCGGGGCCCGCCTCAGTCGGACGGGGGCGGGAGAACGAGCGCGTGTTCGTGCATGACCAGCACGTCAGGCCGCCGTTCCCCGGGCCGACAACTCCCTTTCCGCACCGCTGGGGGCCGCCGACGCGTCCTCGGCGGTCGCCGCCGGCGCGGGCACGGTGTCCGTCGCCGCCGGTCCCGGTGCGCCACCCGTCGCCGCCGGCGCGGTGCCCGTCGCCACGGGCGCCGACGACTGGGCGATGAAAGCCCCGAGCAGGACGACGGCACCGCCCGCCACCTGCGGTACGGAGAGGTGCTCACCCAGCAGCACCCAGGCCAGCACGGTCGCGATGACCGCCTCCAGGCACGCCACGACACCCGCGACCTGCGGCGAGAGCCGGCGGACCGAGAGCACGCCGGTGACGTACGCGAGGACCGTCGCCACCAGCACGATCCACGCCAGCAGCGCGACGGCCGGGACGGGGGTGCCGTTCATGTGCGCGGTGCGGGCGAGCACCGGCCAGGCCATGTCCCAGGGGCGGGCGACGACGGTCAGGACGAGTGCCCCGCCGAGCAGCCCGTAGGCGATGACACCGAGCGGGTCGGGGGCCTCGTCACCGGCGTCGCCGCCCTGGTCGGACAGGACGAAGTAGCCGACCTGGCAACACGCGGCACCGAGCGCGAACAGCAGGCCCAGGGCGTCGAAGCCCAGCCCGGCCCAGACCTCGACGACGCAGGCCAGCCCGCCCGCCGCGAGCACCACGCCGAGCGCGGCGGCCCGGGTGACCGGCCGCCGCTGCACGAACCGCACCCAGCCGAGGACCAGCGCGGGCGCCAGATACTCGACGAGCAGCGCGACGCCGACGGGTATCCGGGACAGGGCCGCGAAGTAGCAGGCCTGGACGCCCGCCACGGCGAGCAGCCCGAACCCGGCGAGCAGCGCGGGGCGCCGGCGCGGCAGCGCCCGGTGCCGTACGGCGACCGGCAGCATCACCAGAGCCGCTCCGGTGACCCGCAGCCAGACCACGTGCAGCGGGTCGAGTCCCGCCTCGATCAGCGGTTTGGCCGCGACGCCGGAACCGCCGAAGGCGAGCGCGGAGACGAGCGCGAGAGTGAGTCCGGCGCCCTTGCCGGAACGGCGCTGACTGAGACGAGACGTAGGCACCGGCACATGATGACAGGCGACGACAGGAGCGTCACCCCCGATGGCACCTGTCTCATCCGCTGGACGGGACGCCAGGCGGCGGCCGCACCGCGCGAGCCCGGCCCCGGGCGCTCAGCGGGCTCCCTCCCCGTCCTGCCCGCACGGCACGCGCGGGCCCGCGAAATCGTTGTCAGGGCGCGTCGCGGCGTCGGCTCGGGCGGCGAGGGCCGCCGCGTCCGTTCCGGCGCGCGTGAGCACCTCGACGGCGCGCGCCTGCGGGTCGGCGACGATCGCCGCGAGGAGGTCGACGCCGCGGACCAGGTCCTCGCCCCGCCCGGCGGCACGCTCGCGGGCGTGGTCCAGGGCGGCCGAGGCGACGGGTGACAGGCCGTCGGCCCCGCGCACCACGGGCAGCCCGCCGGAATCCTCCACTCCGGCCTGCCAGCGCAGGCCGTAGCCGATGCTGCGCTGCACCAGGTAGCCGAGCAGCCGCGCGACCTGCGGCCCGCCGTCGAAGACGGCCCGCACCTCGGGGTCGGACTCCAGGAGGGTGTGCAGCAGGTGCGCGGTGTCGACGTGCCGGTCACCGTCCCGGACCGCCCTCCGGCGGGCACCGGCGACCACCGCCGCCAGCTCGGCGCTGAGCCCGGCGTCGTCGTCGGGAGGACGGGTGCCCGGCGCCTGGACCGGCTGCCGGGAAGTACGGGATTGCACAACTTCCAGCCCACCAGCGCCGCGAGGCCGGGGCATCCCCGGCGGGAAGCATTTCCGCGTCCCACGGTGAGTGGACGCGCCCGGCGGAAATCTCCTCCTCAGGGATGAGATCAGACAGCACACCCACGGCACCCTCGGCCCGGGAGCCGCATGAGCGGTCGCGTCCTGCGGGTGACTGTGGGGACGAGGGAGGCTGCGGGTGCCGGGGGGCGCGGCCGATGGGAGGGGACGCGGGGGCGCGGGGGCGCGGCTGGGCGGGACGCGCGAGCTCGGGGACGCGGTTGGGCGGGGACGCGCGAGCCCGTAGGGACGCACAGGTTGGGCGGCGCCCTGCGGCACAACGGCGTGCACCCCGCGGGCCCACCGGGGTGCCTGGGCGGCAGTGTGCGGCCGCCTCCATCCGCACGGCTGCCTCCATCCGCACGGCCGGCCGGTGACGACGGCGGGCCGTCGCCGCCGTTGGGTGGGGTGGGCCGTCAGCCCTGACCAGGCGAGAAGGCCCGTCGCCCGCCCCGCGATTGGCCGCCCCCTTGCCGGATGGGCAGGCCGTCGGCCCCCGCCGAGCGAGCCGGCCGCGCCAACTCTGGCCGGGCGGGCAGGCCGGCCGCCCACGCCGGCGAGTGGCGGCCCGCCTGCCGGGCGAGCAGGACGTCACCCCTGACCGGGTGGGCAGGCCGGCGCCCTCGCCGGGCGAGCAAGCCGTCAGCCCGGCCGGGCGAGCAAGCCCTCCATCCGCGCTGACGAGTGGCCGGGCATCATCGTCGGGCGAGGCCGTCACCCTTCGCCAGGCGGCAGGCCGCCGGCCCTGGCCGGGCGGGCAGGCCGTCCGCCCGCCCCGCCGAGTGACCGTCAACCCCGGCCAGGCGGACAGGCCGGCGATCCGCGCCGACGAGTGGCCGCCCGCTGCCACCGGGCGCGCAGGCCGCCCGCATTCGCCAGGCGAACGGCCGCCGGCCCCAGCCGGGTGGGCAGGCCGTCCGCCCGCTCTGGCAAGGGGCCGTCAACCCCGGCCGGATGGGGAGGCCCGCCACCCGCGCCGGGGAGTGGCCGCGAGCAGGCCGTGCGCCTTCGCCAAGCGCAGGCGCCGACCCTGGCCCTGGCCCTGGCCCTGGCCGGGCAGGCCGGCCGGCCGCCCGCGCCGGCGAGTGGCGGCCCGCCCGCGTCGGACGGCCGGCTCTCAGTCCTCGTCGGCGAGGATCAGGTACAGCTTCTTGCGCGCGTCGTTGATGACGGCGAGCGCCTTGTCGCGCTGCTCCTTGGTGCCGGTCTTCCAGACCTGCCCGAAGGCCTCCATCAGCCCGAAGCCGGCCTGCCGGATTTCGCCGAGCGCCTCCCAGTCGACCCCGCGCGAGGCCTCCTCCCAGGGCGCCTCGGGCCCCTCCTCGGCGGCGGCGCGGCCCGGCCCGGTGAGCGAGAACAGCTTCTTGCCGCCCTCGGTCTCACTGACGATCAGGCCCTCGTCCTCCAGCAGCTGGAGGGTGGGGTAGACCGAGCCGGGGCTGGGCTTCCACGCCCCGCCGCTGCGCTCGGCGATCTCCTGGATCATCTCGTAGCCGTGCATCGGACGGTCCTTCAACAGGACCAGGATCGAGGCCCGTACGTCACCGCGCCGCGCCCTGCCGCGCGGTCCCCCGCGTCCGCGCCCGCCCCAGGGGCCGAACCCGGGGCCTCCGGGACCGAATCCCGGGCCGCCCGGGCCGAAGGGCCCGAAGGCCGCCCGCCGCCCCTCGGGGCCTCCCCAGCCACGCCGGCCGGGGCCCTCGTGGCGGTGTCCGTGCTCGAATCCGTGGGTGCGCATCGCGACCACTCCATTCCATCGTCGACCTGTCACGATGCCTCAACGATATATCGGAAGCACTCGCCCGACAACTCCTTCCGAACTGCTGCTCCCCGCGGCCGGCCCCACCCGACAGGGCCGGTCCTCGCGAATTGGCCTTGGCACGCGCCCCGCGCCGGCACCTACCTTCGGGACATGCGGATTCGAATCGTCGACGCCTTCACCGACCGTCCCTTCGCCGGCAACCCGGCAGGAGTCCTGCTGCTCGACGCCTTCCCCGAGGACGACTGGCTGCAGCGGGTGGCGCTGGAGGTGAACCACGCCGAGACGGCGTTCGCCCACCGGCTGCCCGAGGGAGGGGAGGCCGACTGGGCGCTGCGCTGGTTCACCCCCGTCACCGAGGTCGCCATGTGCGGCCACGCCACACTCGCCACCGCCCACGTACTGCGCACGACCGGCGCGCACGAGGGTCCGGTGCGCTTCGCCACCCGCAGCGGCGTGCTGGTCGCGACCACCGACGGCGATGGCGACGGCGACATCACGCTGGACTTCCCCACCGCGCCGCTCACGCCCGTCGAGGTCCCCGAGGGGGTGGCGCAGGCGCTGGGCGCCGAGCCGCGCACCGCCCTGGACACCGGCCCCGCCGTCGGCGACCTGCTGCTGGAACTCGCTGACGAGAAGACCGTCCGCGGTCTGGCCCCGGACCACCGGGCGCTGGCCGCGTACTCCACGCGCGGCGTCATCGCCACGGCCCGCGCCGAGGACCCCGCGCGGGGCTACGACTTCGTCTCCCGGTGCTTCTTCCCGAACGTGGGCATCGACGAGGACCCGGTCACCGGCAGCGCCCACACCGCCCTGGCCCCCTTCTGGTCCGGCCGGCTGGGCCGCCGGGACCTCACCGGGCTCCAGGCGTCCCCGCGCTCCGGCCTGGTGCGCACCGGGCTGCGCGGTGAGCGCACCCTGCTCTCGGGCCGGGCGGTCACCGTCATCGACGGCGAACTGCTCGCCTGACCACCGCCGTTCCCGGCGCCCGCAGGCCGACGACCGTACGCCACGGCGACCGCAAGGAACGGTCACCGCAATCAACCGCGGCGGGAGACGGAAGAGGCCGGGTCGTCAGGCCGTGGGGAGCCAGCCCACCTTCCCGGCCAGCAGGGCGTATCCGACGAAGGCCCCGATGTCGAGCAGGGAGTGGGCCACCACCAGCGGGCCGACGCGTCCCCAGCGCCGGTAGAGCCAGACGAAGACCACGCCCATGACCATGTTGCCGACGAAGCCGCCGACGCCCTGGTAGAGGTGGTAGGAGCCGCGCAGTACGGCGCTGGCCGTCAGCGCGGTGCCCGGCGTCCACCCGAGCCGGTCCAGCCGGCGCAGCAGGTACCCGACGACGATGACCTCTTCGAGGACGGCGTTCTGCAGCGCGGACAGGATCAGCACCGGGTACTTCCACCACACGGCGGGCAGCGCCTCGGGCACCACGGTGAGATTGAAGCCGAGGCCCCGGGCGGCGAGGTAGAACGCGATTCCGGTGCTGCCGATCACGGCGGCCACCACGGCGCCCCGGGCGAGGTCGGGCCGGGGCCGGTCGCGGTCGAACCCGATCGCCCGCAGACCGCTGCCCTCCCGCATCAGGAAGTGCGCGACCAGGGCGACCGGGACCAGGGCGGTGGCGATCCCGAACAACTGCCAGGCCAGGTCGAGCCAGGGCCGGCCGGGCGCGGCGGAGGCGTTGAGGGTGGCCGCCTGGTCCTTGAGGCCGCCAGGCTTGGTCACCGAGCCGATGAAGCTGATCAGCGCGGAGACGCCGCTCGCGCCGAGCGACAGCGCGAGGACGAGGACCGTCTCGTCACGCAGGATCCGCCGCGACAGCCGCTCTCCGGGAAATCCGGTACCGGCATCGCCTGCCGTCCGCTCCTGCACCCGCGCCTCCCGCACCACCGTACGCACCGCCGTTCCGGCACGTCACAGCTTGCCCCATCGGCCGGGCCCGGACACGACCGGCCCCCGGACCGAACGGCCCCGGACACGACCGGCCCCCCGGAGACACCCGCCTCCGGCGACGGGCGCCCTCCGGGCCACGGCGGCGTGGGGAGCACACCCTCAGCCGGAGGCCTCGGAGGGCCGCCCCCGGTGCAGCCCCGGGACGGCCCTTCGCCCTGTCACCTGTCACCTGTCACCTGTCACCTGTCACCTGTCACCGTCCCCCGTCGCCCGTCCTCGGCCGGTCAGGCCAGCGGAACCGGTTCCGGCAGGCCGATCGGCCAGGTGTGCGCGGGCTCGTTGAGCCGCATCAGTTCGTGGTAGCGCCGGGTCGTGGCCGCGAGGGCGTCCTCCCTGCTCAGCCCCTGCTCCCGGGCCCGGTGGAAGGTGGCGGCCTGCCATTCCGCGCCGTTGGTCCGGCGCCGGCAGCGCTCCTCGATGACCCCCAGGTACAGGTCGCGGTCCGCGGGCTCCACACCCCACGCGTTCAGGCCGGCCTCGGCGAGCGGCAGCAGCTCGTCGCGGACCAGGCTGACCGCGTCGACCTCCACCGTGCCGGAGTAGCGGCCCCGCCGCGGCCAGGTGAGCCGGGCGCCGATCCCGTACCGGCACGCCGCGTCGAAGTTCGCGGCCGCCGCCTCGAAGGGCATCCGGGACCACACCGGCCGGGGCTCCTCGGCGAGGGCCCGGACGAGGCCGTAGTAGAAGGCCGCGTTGGCGACCACGTCGGTGACGGTGGGCCCGGCCGGCAGCACGCGGTTCTCCACGCGCAGGTGCGGCACGCCGTCCGCGATGTCGTAGACCGGGCGGTTCCACCGGTAGACGGTGCCGTTGTGCAGGACCAGCTCGGCCAGTCTCGGCACGCCTCCGGCGTCCAGCACGTCGAGGGGGTCCTCGTCGTCGCAGATGGGCAGCAGCGCCGGGAAGTACCGCAGGTTCTCCTCGAAGAGGTCGTACGCCGAGGAGATCCACCGCTCGCCGAACCAGGTGCGCGGCCGTACGCCCTGCGCCTGGAGCTCCGGCGGCCGGGTGTCGGTGGACTGCTGGAACAGCGGCGGGCGGGACTCCCGCCACAGTTCACGCCCGAACAGGAAGGGCGAGTTGGCCCCGACCGCGATCTGGGCCGCGCTGGCCGCCTGCGCCGCGTTCCACACGTCGGCGAAACGGGCCGGGGTGACCTGGAGGTGCAGCTGCACCGAGGTGCACGCGGCCTCCGGCGCGATCGACTTCGAGGTGCAGCGCAGGCGCTCCACGCCGTCGATGTCCAGGGTGAAGTCCTCGCCGCGGGCGGCGACGATCTGGTCGTTGAGCAAGGTGTAACGGTCGACGTCGGAGAGGTTGGAGGAGACCAGGTCGTCCCGGCCCAGGGTGGGCAGAATGCCGATCATCGCTATTCCGGCCTCGACCTCGCCGGCTTTCCGGTCGGCATATGCCAGTGACGTTCTCACTTCCTCGGCGAGACGCTCGAATACGCGGCCGCCCAGCCGGTGCGGAGCTATGTTGACTTCCAGGTTGAACATGGCCAGCTCGGTCTGGAAGTCCCTGCTGGCGATGCGTTCCAGTACTTGCGCATTGAGCATTTTCGGCAGGCCGTCGGAGCCCACCAGATTCAATTCGATCTCCAGCCCCATCAGGTTCTTCGGGCGATCGAACCGCTTCTCGTCCAGCAGCCGCTCCAGTCCCGTCAGGCACCGTTGGAGCTTGTCGCGGTAGCGGTTGCGATCGGACAGGTCCAACTGGCCCGCCACGACCTTCTCCCCCATCGCAGGGTCCTTCCTCGCACAGGCGGGCCGATGATCCGGCCGCCGGGTCCCGGTCAGGTGGGATGATGCCCCGCGAACGCGATCGATAACGTCCCGCGCCCCTTCCGCAGCGGCTACTCTGGTGCGAGTGACCGGAGGCACATTCACGCGGCATTGAGCATCCAGCAGTTTCGGGTACCCCGGTGTACTCGTGAAAAACGCCGATGAGAACGAGCCGTCCGCAGCGCCGGAACAACCCGTGGTCAACGGGACGCGACGACTGCCAACCGGGATGATTCCCGCGAATTTCCGGCCGAATATACCCTTGTTGCCCGCACCGGAAACCGCTAGGCGAAACACCGCCTGAACATTTGTCGTATAAACTCCTCCCTACAGGCAGAAGGTTGGCGCCTCACGTCCCTGGATCCCGGCCCCTGGATCCTGCCGTCAAGGTCATGTGTGGCAGACCGCGACCTCGCACACCCCTCGCACGCGCATGTGCGGACCCGGCCCGACCCTCCCCTGCCTGGAGAGCTGACAGCGCCGTCCGCCCCGCACCCGCCCTCGCGCCACCCCTGCCTGTCGAATGAGAGGCGACCCACCATGCCGCTGCATGTCCCCCCGGCTCCCGCGCCCGCACTCCGTTCGGTCCTCACCGCGCTCGGTTCCCCCACCGCCGTGCGCGAGGCCCGCACACCCGCCCTCCGCGCCGCACAGGGCCCCGCCACCCCCGATCTGCCGCTGCCCGTGCACGTCCTGGACCGGATCACACCCGAGGGCGTCTCCGCGACCCGGCTCGCCGGCTGGCGGTTCCTGATCCGCTGCGGCGACCACGCCGTGGCGGCCGCCGAGACCATGCTGACCCCCGACGGCTGGGCCTTCTCGCACTTCTTCGAGGGCCCCTACGTCGCCTCCACCGAGCGCGCGCTGCGCCAGACCGAGAGCCTCGCCCAGCCGTACCAGCCGCGCCTGTTGTCACTGCCCAGCCTGTACATGCTCACGCTCTGGCTGCACGGCGAGCCCGCCGGCGACGGCGCGGCCGGCCACCCCGCGGCCACCGACCTGCTCGTCCCGCTGGCCCCGGCGCCGCCCGGCATAGCCGCCCACCGGCCGCACCGGGTCGCGGAACTGCTCCCGGTCCTCACCCACCGGGCGACTCCCGTCCGGCTCCTGGGATCCCCCGCCTGAAATCCCGCGTTTCGATCAGCAATCCCGCATTTCGATCAACGACGTACGCCCTCGTACCCCGCTGCCGGATTTTCCGGGAGCGGGGTACGTCACGTTCACCGGGCGAATGCGCCGACCCGGCCCCGTGAATATGCTCATCCGAGCCGCATTACCCTCGCATGAGCCGGAAACGCCGTATGGCCCGACCTGACTAGCCCCATCAGGCCACCTCGAACCACCCGAAGAGACAGTGCAGTTGGACTGAACCGCTCGCGTGGGTGACGCGTCTCCAACCTGTGAGAAGCGGTGCTGCAAAATCCCTGCGGATTGACGCCCGTGGGGCAACACTGGTTTCCGACCGAGACTTATCAAACGGGGGGCGGCCATGGAGAATGCCACTAGCCGCGGAACAGACAAGACAGCCGTCACGGACCACACGACAGAACGAAAGATCCCACCCATGTGCCAGCACCAGCCGCCGTGCCCGACAGCCGACTCCGCCGACCGGGAATCCGCCCGCCTCGTGGCGCACCACCCGGAGCAGGGCTGGAGCCTGCTGTGCAACGGGGTCCTGCTCTTCGAGGACACCGGTGAGCTTCTGCCCGACGGTCAGATCATCGCTCCGCACCGCCCGCTGGGCGCCGACCGGGTGGTGACCGCCGCCTGAGCACACCGGGCGACGGCACGAACCGCCCGGCGGACCACAAGGGGCCGGACCGCACGCACGCGCTGCGAACCGGCCCCGACGCGTGTCCGGCAGCGACTACGGTCGGTAGCGGCCCCGGCACGCCGTCTTCCGTGTGTCTCCGGACCACCCCCGTGACCTGCGGTTCGGCACCCGCCGAACCGGCCGGCGCCGCCTTGGGCGGTCATTCTTAACGGAAGATTGACGCCCGCCCACCCCTGTGGCCGTGGGCGCGCGCGTCACGCTCTGCTTACGCTGGTGCTCCGTCCGCGTGAGGCCCGTTCCGCACGCCGAGCAGTACACCAGGAGCTGGGCCGATGGCCACCACCCAACACCCTCCCAGTCGGCTGCGCACCTGGATGCTGGAGGGCCTGTCCGACATGGGCAAGGGCGTGCAGCAGGCGCCGCACGCCGCGCCGGAGCCCCCGCACAAGGGGCAGCGCTGGTACCGCGTCATGTGCCTGACCGGCGTCGACTACTTCTCGACCCTCGGCTACCAGCCCGGCATCGCCGCCCTGGCGGCCGGTCTGCTGTCGCCCGTCGCCACCCTGGTCCTGGTCCTGGTGACCCTGGCCGGGGCGCTGCCGGTCTACCGGAGGGTGGCCCAGGAGAGCCCGCACGGCGAGGGCTCGATCGCGATGCTGGAACGGCTGCTGTCGTTCTGGCAGGGCAAGCTGTTCGTGCTGACGCTGCTGGGGTTCGCCGCCACCGACTTCCTGATCACCATCACCCTGTCGGCCGCGGACGCCTCCACGCACCTGATCGAGAACCCGCACCTGACGAGCGCGCTGCACGGCCGGCAGATGCTGATCACCCTGTTGCTCGTGGCGCTGCTCGGCGCCGTGTTCCTCAAGGGCTTCCTGGAGGCCATCGGCGTCGCGGTCGCCCTGGTGGGCGCCTACCTCGCGCTGAACGCCGTCGTGGTGGTGGCCGGTCTGTGGCACGTCGTCACCGCCGGCCATGTGGTCACCGACTGGTCCTCCGCCCTGAGCGCCCAGCACAGCAGCGTCTTCGCCATGATCGGGGTGTCGCTGCTGGTGTTCCCCAAGCTTGCGCTCGGCCTGTCCGGGTTCGAGACCGGGGTCGCCGTCATGCCGCACGTCCAGGGCGACCCCGACGACACCGAGGAGCGGCCGGCCGGCCGGATCCGGGACACCAGGAAACTGCTCACCACCGCCGCGCTGATCATGAGCGGCTTCCTGATCGCCACGAGCTTCATCACCACCCTGCTCATCCCCGCCGACGAGTTCCAGCGCGGCGGCAAGGCCAACGGGCGCGCGCTGGCCTATCTGGCCCACCAGTACCTCGGCAACGTCTTCGGCACCGTGTACGACGTCTCGACCATCGCGATCCTGTGGTTCGCCGGCGCCTCCGCGATGGCCGGGCTGCTCAACCTGATGCCGCGCTACCTGCCCCGGTACGGCATGGCCCCGCACTGGGCGCGTGCGGTGCGCCCGATGGTCATCGTCTTCACCCTGATCGCCTTCCTGGTCACCTGGATCTTCGACGCCAGCGTGGACGCACAGGGCGGCGCCTACGCCACCGGCGTGCTGGTGCTGATCAGTTCCGCCGCCATCGCGGTGACCATCGCCTCCCGCAAGGCGGGCCAGGGCAAGTGGACCGTCGCGTTCGCGGTGATCTCGGCGGTGTTCCTGTACACGACCGTCGTCAACGTCATCGAACGCCCGGACGGCGTGAAGATCGGCGCCTGCTTCATCGCCGGGATCATCCTGGTCTCGCTGCTGTCGCGGCTGGCCCGCGCCTTCGAGCTCCGCGTGACCAGCGTGACCCTCGACCCCATGGCGGAACGATTCATCAGGGACATGGCCAGCCGCAAGATCCGCTTCATCGCCAATGAACCGGGCAGCCGGGACCAGGCCGAGTACCGCGACAAGATCGAACAGATCCGCAGGGACCATGACATCCCGGACAACGAGGACTTCGTGTTCGTCGAGGTGACGGTCACCGACCCGTCCGAGTTCGAGGCCGGCCTGACGGTGCGCGGCGAGGTCCTGCACCACCGCTACCGCGTGCTCACCCTGGAGTCGTCCTCCATCCCCAACGCCCTGGCCGCGCTGCTGCTGCACGTCCGCGCCATGACCGGCTGCACACCCCACATCTACTTCGAGTGGACCGAGGGCAACCCGTTCGCCAACTTCCTGCGCTTCTTCCTGTTCGGGCAGGGCGAGGTCGCGCCGGTCACCCGCGAGGTGCTGCGCGAGGCGGAACCGGACCCGGCCAAGCGGCCCCGGGTGCACACCGCGTGACAGCATCGCCGCGCCCTGGGCCTATCGTGACCGGCATGCAGTCGTACACGATCGGCCAGGCCGCACGCCTGCTCGGCGTCAGCCCGGACACCGCACGCCGGTGGGCGGACGCCGGCCGGGTCAGCACCCACCGCGACGAGAGCGGGCGGCGCCTCATCGACGGACGGGACCTGGCCGCGTTCTCGGTCGAGCTCGCCCGCACCGGCGCCGAGGAGGCGCCCTCCCACACCTCGGTGCGCAACGCCTTCCCCGGCATCGTGACCGCCATCAAGCTCGGCGACGTCGCCGCCCAGGTCGAGATCCAGGCCGGTCCGCACCGGCTGGTCTCGCTGCTGACCCGGGAGGCCGTGGAGGAACTGGGCCTCGAGGTCGGCATGGAGGCCACCGCCCGGGTGAAGTCGACGAACGTGCACATCGACCGGGCCTAGTGCTGTGCCCGGACTGCCGTCCGGATCCGTACGGGTACGGCGTCCGGATCCGTACGGGTACGGCGTCCGGATCCGTACGGGTACGGGACGGGCCCCCGCCCGGTGTGGCGGGGGCCCGCTCGTGAGCCGGTCCGGTTCGCTCAGTCCTCGTACGCGTCCAGCGGCGGGCAGGAGCAGACGAGGTTGCGGTCGCCGAAGGCCTGGTCGATACGGCGCACCGGCGGCCAGTACTTGTCGGCGGCCTGGACCCCGCCGGGGAAGACGGCTTCCTCACGGCTGTAGGCGTGCTCCCACTCGCCGCCGAGCACCGCGGCGGTGTGCGGGGCGTTGCGCAGCGGGTTGTCCTCGGCCGGCCACTGGCCGGAGCCGACCTTCTCGATCTCGGCGCGGATGGCGATCATCGCCTCGCAGAACCGGTCCAGCTCGGCCAGGTCCTCCGACTCGGTCGGCTCGATCATCAGCGTGCCGGCCACCGGGAAGGACATGGTCGGCGCGTGGAAGCCGTAGTCGATCAGCCGCTTGGCCACGTCGTCCACGGTCACACCGGTGGACTTGGTCAGCGGGCGCAGGTCGATGATGCACTCGTGCGCGACCAGCCCGCCGGGACCGGTGTAGAGCACCGGGTAGTGCGGCTCGAGCCGCTTGGCGACGTAGTTGGCGGACAGCACGGCCACCTGGGTGGCCCGCTTGAGGCCCTCGCCGCCCATGAGGCGCACATAGGCCCAGGAGATCGGCAGGATGCCCGCCGAGCCCCAGGGCGCGGCGGAGACGGGACCGACCCCGGTCCTCGGACCGGCCTCGGGCTGCATCGGGTGGTTGGGCAGGTACGGCGCGAGGTGCGCGCGCACGGCCACCGGGCCGACGCCCGGACCGCCGCCGCCGTGCGGGATGCAGAACGTCTTGTGCAGGTTCAGGTGGGAGACGTCACCGCCGAAGTGACCGGGCTTGGCCAGGCCGACCAGGGCGTTGAGGTTGGCGCCGTCGACGTAGACCTGGCCGCCGGCCTCGTGGACCCGGGCGCAGATGTCGGCGACGTGCTCCTCGAACACACCGTGCGTGGACGGGTAGGTGATCATGAGCACGGCCAGCTCGTCGCGGTGCTTCTCGATCTTGTCCCGCAGGTCGGCGACGTCGATCTCGCCGTCCTCCGCGGTCTTCACCACGACGACCTTCATCCCGGCCATCACGGCGCTGGCGGCGTTGGTGCCGTGCGCGGAGGACGGGATCAGGCAGACGGTGCGCTGGTCGTCGCCGTTGGCGCGGTGGTATCCGCGCACCGCGAGCAGGCCGGCCAGTTCGCCCTGGGAGCCCGCGTTGGGCTGGAGGGAGACCTTGTCGTAGCCGGTGACCTCGGCGAGCCGCTCCTCCAGCTCGCGGATCAGCGTCAGATAGCCCTGCGCCTGCTCGGCGGGCGCGAAGGGGTGCAGCTGCCCGAACTCCGGCCAGGTGACCGGCTCCATCTCCGTGGTCGCGTTGAGCTTCATGGTGCACGAGCCCAGCGGGATCATGCCCCGGTCGAGCGCGTAGTCGCGGTCGGCGAGCCGGCGCAGGTAGCGCAGCATCGCCGTCTCGGAGCGGTGCTGGTGGAAGACCGGGTGGGTCAGGTAGGCGTCGGTGCGCAGCAGGGCCTCGGGCAGCGCCTCGGCGGCGGAGGCGTCCAGCGCGTCGATGTCACCGGTGACGCCGAAGGCGGACCACACGGCGCGCAGCTGGGCCCGGGCGGTGGTCTCGTCGCAGGCGATGGCCACGTGGTCGGCGTCGACGAGGTGCAGGTTGACGCCGTTCTCGCGGGCGGCGGCGACGACCTGGGCGGCGCGGCCCCGGACCTTGGCGGTCAGGGTGTCGAAGTAGGTCCCGTGCACGACCTCGACGCCGCCTGCCTTCAGGCCCTCGGCGAGGATCGTGGCGTAGCGGTGGGTGCGTCCGGCGATCGACCGCAGGCCCTCGGGGCCGTGGTAGACGGCGTACATGCCGGCCATGACGGCCAGCAGTACCTGGGCGGTGCAGATGTTGCTGGTGGCCTTCTCGCGGCGGATGTGCTGCTCGCGGGTCTGCAGGGCGAGGCGGTAGGCCCTGTTGCCGTCGGCGTCGACGGAGACGCCGACCAGACGGCCGGGCAGGCTGCGGGCGAACTTCTCCTGCACCGCCATGTAGCCGGCGTGCGGGCCGCCGAAGCCCATGGGCACGCCGAAGCGCTGGGTGGTGCCGACGGCGATGTCCGCGCCCAGCTCGCCCGGGGACTTCAGCAGGGTGAGGGCGAGCAGATCGGCGGCCACGGTCACCAGGGCGCCCAGCTCGTGGGCCTGGTCGATGACCGGCTTGAGGTCGCGTACGGCACCGGAGGCGCCCGGGTACTGCAGCAGCACGCCGTTGATCTCGCGCTCGGCGATCTCGGCGGGAATGCCGTCGCTGAGGTCGGCGACGACGACCTCGACACCGGTCGGCTCGGCACGCGTCTCGATGACGGCGACGGTCTGCGGCAGCGCGTCCGCGTCGACCAGGAACAGGCCCTTCTTGTTCTTGCCCATGCGCCGGGACAGCGCCATCGCCTCGGCGGCGGCCGTGCCTTCGTCGAGCAGCGAGGCGCCGGAGGTCGGCAGGCCGGTGAGGTCGGCGACCATGGTCTGGAAGTTCAGCAGGGCCTCGAGGCGGCCCTGGGAGATCTCCGGCTGGTAGGGCGTGTAGGCCGTGTACCAGGCCGGGTTCTCCATGACGTTGCGCAGGATCACCGGCGGGGTGAACGTGCCGTAGTAGCCGAGGCCGATCATGGAGCTGAGGACCTGGTTGCGGTCGGCGAGGGAGCGCAGTTCGGCCAGCACCTCGGCCTCGGTCCGCGCGCCGGGCAGGTCGAGCGCGTCGGCGTTCTTGATCACGTCCGGCACCGCGGCCGCGGTGAGCTCGTCCAGCGAGCCGTAGCCGACCTGCGCGAGCATCTTGGCCCGGGCCTCGTGGTCGGGGCCGATGTGGCGCTGTTCGAAGGGAACGCCCTGTTCGAGTTCGGAGAGCGGGATGCGCTGGGCGGTCATTGCGGAGGCCTCCTGGTCTGACACGACCTTCGAGGGACACCACGGCACGGGTGCCCCGACGGCCTCCCCCTCTGTCATCTCGACCTGAGAGCTTCACCGGGCCGCCCGCGGGGCTCCCGGCTTTCACCGTCGGTGAGAGCGGCGTCCCTCGACACCCCTCTGCTTTCCAGAGTGACCTCACCCGTGCGGTACGTGGGCCTGAGAGATTCCGGGGAGGATTTGCTCCTTCGGCGCCTCCGGTCGCCGCCGGAGGACTCTCCCGCACAGGGTCAGCAGCCAGTGCCAGCGTACCAGCGGGTGGGGCGCACGGGCCTTCGAGTGGCCGCTCGGCCCAATGTGCTCTTTTGTAGTGCTTACGGATGAGTTGCGACCAAGTGGAGGGACCGTGCAGACCGAGATCGATCCGCGCAACCTGATCGGCCGCAAGGCGTTCGACCGCAATGGCAACAAGATCGGCACGGTCGACGAGGTGTACCTCGACGACGCGACGGGCGTGCCCGAGTGGGCGGCCATACGCACCGGCCTGTTCTCGCGGGACGCCTTCGTCCCCCTGGAGCCCAGCGAACTGGTCGACGGCGCGCTGCGTGTCCCCTTCGACCGCGTCCTGATCAAGGACGCCCCCGACTTCGGCGTCGGCCGCCATCTCTCCCCCGAGCAGGAACTGCAGCTCTACCACCACTACGGTCTCGACGTGGCCTCTCCTCCCGGGCTCGTGGACCGCGATTTCGGCAAACTGGCGGGCTCGGGCACGGAGGAGACCTGAGAGCACCCCCCCCGGCGGCGTAATCCCCGCCGCCGGAACATCCGCCGTCCGTGCTCACGGTGGGTTCCCCGCCCCTTCCCCGCGCGGCCGCGGTCCCCGGCCGCCGAGGCGCGGCAGCCGGGGGCCGTGGCCGGCTCTCCGCGCGCCGTTGCGGCCACCGGGCCGGTGGCCGCAACGGCGGGCGCGGCCGGTTCACCCTCCCGGACCCGCCGCGGTCCCCGCGGTGGAGGCGCTGCCCCCGCCGGGGACGCGTTCCCCGGCGGGGGTGGCGTCGACGGCCGGCCCGGGGTCCCCGGCGGATGCGCCGTCCCCGGCCGACGCGTCTCTCGCAGCCGACGTGCCCTTCTCGGCCGACGCGTCTCTCGCAGCCGACGTGCTCCGCGCGGCCGGCGCGCCGTTCTCGGCGGGCGCGCCCGTCGCAGGCGACGGCCCGCCCGCGGCCTCGAAGCCCGAGGTCCCGAAGACCCCGGACGTGAAGTCCGGGGACCCGAAGTCCGCGGCGGGCACGCACTGGGGCGTCCCGGGTCTTCGGGGCACCAGGGGCAGCGGGTCCGCGGGCTCCAGACCGGGATCGTCCGTCCGGAACGTCCGCACGCGTCCCGGCTCCGAGTCGGGCGTCTCGAACCGGACGGTGACCCGGCCCAGACCGCTGCCCTGCACCCATCCGTGGCCGTACTCGCTGTGGCGCACGTCGTGACCGGCCGGCCAGCGCCGCTCCACGGGCGCGGCCTCCTCCGCCCGGGCGTCCGGCGGCTCCTCGGCGACCGCCTCGCTCTCCGCCGCGCTCGCCGCCCGCGCCCCCGCGGCCTGGGCGAACAGGTCCTCCTGGGTGTAGTCGGCCAGGCCGCTCACCCCCACACCGAGCAGTCGCACCCCGCCCGTGGTGTCGACCGAGTCCAGCAGCCGGGCCGCCGCCTCCCGCACCACCGCCGGGTCGTCGGTGGGCCCGCGCAGCGTCTCCGACCGGGTCAGCGTGGAGAAGTCGTACCGCCGCACCTTCAGCACGATGGTCCGGCCCGACAGCCCGGCCCCGCGCAGCCGCCGCACACACCGGTCGGCCAGCCGCTGCACCTCCAGGCCCACCCGCACCCGGTCGTGGATGTCCACGTCGTAGGTGTCCTCGACCGACACCGACTTGGCCTCGCGCTCGGCGACCACGGGCCGCTCGTCGCGCGCCAGCGCCATCGCGTACAGCGCGTGCCCGTGGGCCTTGCCCAGCAGCCGGACGAGTTCGTCCTCGCCGGCCTCGGCGATCTCGTCCACGGTGTGGATGCCGGCCCGTCGCAGATGGTCGCCCGTGGCCGGTCCCACGCCCGGCAGGGTCCGCACGGACATGGGGCCGAGCAGGGCCCGCTCGCTCCCCGGCTCGATCAGCACCAGTCCGTCCGGCTTGGCCTGCTCCGAGGCGATCTTCGCCAGCATCTTGGAGGCGGCCAGGCCCACCGAACCGGTCAGCCCCGTGACGGCCCGGATGTCGGCGCGCAGCTTCGTACCGGCGAGCCGGGCCGAGTCCGCGTCCCAGGCCACTCCCCCGGCCTCCAGGTCCACGAACGCCTCGTCCAGGCTGAGCGGCTCCACCAGCGGCGACAGCGCCCGGAGCAGCTCCATCACCTGGTCGCTGATGGAGCGGTAGAAGGCGAAGCGCGGCACGAGGTACGCGGCGTTCGGCGCGAGCCGCCGCGCCTGGGCCATCGGCATCGCGGAGTGCACCCCGAAGACCCGTGCCTCGTACGACGCGGTGGCGACCACTCCGCGCGGTCCGAGGCCGCCCACCACCACGGCCTTCCCGCGCAGGCTCGGCTTGGACGCCTGCTCCGCCGAGGCGAAGAAGGCGTCCATGTCGAGATGCAGGATCGTGGGCGCGGTTCGCACATCTACGATGCTGCACCACACCACTGACAACGGCCCCGTCGGGCGCCGCGCCGGCGAGTGAGGCCTTGGGGCAAACCGCCCGGTCCCGGTCTCAGACCGACCGGTCGCGGTTTCGGACCGTCCGGGTCGCGGTCTTCTCAGACCGCCCGGTTGCGGCGCCGGGCCAGTTCGTCACCGGGGTTGTGTCCCACCAGGGTCTCCCCGGTGTCGACGCGCTCGCCGTGCAGCTGGGACAGGGCGTTCTCCACGTCCCGCCGGACCACGCCGACCGCGATGCCGAAGACGCCCTGACCGCCCTGGAGAAGGGCCAGCACCTCGTCGGGCGAGGTGCACTCGTAGACCGTGGCGCCGTCGCTCATCAGCGTCACCCGCTCCAGATCACCGAAGCCGCGCTCACGCAGGTGCTGGACCGCGGTACGGATGTTCTGCAGCGACACCCCGGTGTCGAGGAAGCGCTTGACGATCTTCAGCACGACCACGTCGCGGAAGCTGTAGAGGCGCTGCGTGCCGGAGCCGTGGGCGGGCCGCACGCTCGGCTCCACGAGGCCGGTGCGAGCCCAGTAGTCCAGTTGCCGGTAAGTGATGCCGGCCGCCGCGCAGGCCGTGGGGCCCCGGTAGCCGATCTGCTCGGACGCCATGGACGTCGCCCCTCCGCCGCTCGGCACGGCCGTCGGTCGTTGCGGAGCACGGTCGGCGGCGCTGCCGTGCGGGAGAAAACCCCTGCCCGGGAGGGACCGAGAGCTCGGAGGAGGGTACGGACCGCTTCCCCCGACACCGCGTCCGGGGGCACCCCCAGCCGTACCGTCGCCGCTGCTTCCCACGCCGACCTCCGTCCTTGACCTGCCTCCTCGACGGTAGGCAGTCACCACGGGTGCGTCAACGATCGCCACACTCGCCACGCCGAGTGATAATCACCCTAAGAGTGGTTTCCCGTATCCCGTCGCGGGGAAAGGCTAGCCGAATGCGCTTGCTGCCGGCCGCGGGACGTTCGCCGCGAGGCCCGGATCACTGGCTGCTGGTGCCGAAGTCCTCCGGTGAGATCTGGTCGAGGAACTCGCGGAACTTCTCCACCTCGTCCTCCTGTTCGTCGGGGATGGCGATGCCGGCGTCGTCGAGCACCGTGTCACTGCCGTAGATCGGCGTGCCGGTGCGCAGGGCCAGCGCTATGGCATCGGAGGGACGGGCGCTCACCTCGACGCCGCTGGCGAAGACCAGCTCCGCGTAGAAGACGCCCTCACGCAGATCCGTGATGCGCACTTCGGTGAGCTCCTGGCCGACGGCCTCCAGCACGTCCTTGAACAGGTCGTGGGTCAGCGGCCGTGCGGGGGCCATGCCCTGCTGGGCGAAGGCGATGGCCGTGGCCTCCCCCGGTCCGATCCAGATGGGGAGGTAGCGGTCGCCTCCCACTTCACGCAGGAGCACGATCGGCTGGTTGGAGGGCATTTCGACCCGGACACCTACGACATCGAGCTCGTTCACACAGCAACCCTAGGCCGTGCCCGGGACGTTTGGGTAGTCGGGCCGGAAACGGGGGAGCGATCCGGCCGCCCCTCAGGGCAGGCGCACCCCCAGCGCCGTCTGCACCAGCGCCGCGTGCAGCCGGACGGTGAGCGCCGCCAGCTCTTTGGTACGGGCCTCGGCATGTGCCCTGGTCTGCGGGTTGCGGTGGCGCTTGAGCGGGGCCACCACCTGGTCGACGAGGCCGGCCTCCCGGTCCGCGGCGGCCTTCATCACCCGCAGGTGGCGGGGCTCGATGCCGAAGCGCCCCAGTTCGGAGACGAGGGCCGCCACGGTCGCCGCCTCGGCGTCGTAGGCGCCGTCCTCCAGGGGAGTGATCAGCCCGTAGGACTCCCACTCCGCCAGGGTGGCGTCCTCTATTCCGGCGGCGGCGAGCAGCTCGGACCGGCAGATCCGGGCGGCCGTGGGCGCCTCGGACGGCGCCGGCGCCGGCTCGCCGTCCCGCGGCCGGCCGAGCACGGGCAGCTGGACGGCCTCGCCCCGCTCCACCGCGTCCAGGTGCTCGCGGATGACCTTGAGCGGCAGATAGTGGTCGCGCTGCATGCGCAGCACGCGGGCGAGGCGCTCGACGTCCTGCGGGCTGAACTTGCGGTATCCCGAGGGTGTGCGCCGCGGCTCGACCAGCCCCTCCGACTCCAGGAACCGGATCTTGGAGATGGTGACCTCGGGGAACTCGTCGCGCAGCTCGTTCAGCACCGCGCCGATGCTCATCAGCCCACGGTCCGTGGCGGCGGTGCCGTGCCCGGCACCACCGCTCGGTCGTTGCAGCATGGACCTTCCTCGGGTCACCCCGGACGTCCCGGGGAGAGTCAGATGCCCTGCCGGCTCGAGTAGAAGACCAGCCGGTACTTGCCGATCTGCACCTCGTCGCCGTTGGACAGCGCGACCTCGTCGATCCGCTCCCGGTTGACGTAGGTGCCGTTCAGGCTGCCGACGTCGGCCACCGTGAACGAACCGTCCGGGCGGCGCCGGAACTCCACGTGCCGGCGCGAGACCGTCACGTCGTCCAGGAAGATGTCGCTCTGCGGGTGGCGGCCGGCCGTGGTGAGGTCGCCGTCCAGCAGGAAGCGGCTGCCGGAGTTCGGCCCGCGGCGCACCACCAGCAGCGCCGAGCCGAGCGGCAGCGCGTCGACCGCCGCCTGGGCCTCCGGGGACAGCATCGGCGTCTGCCCGGTGGCCTCGGCGTCGTACGCCTCGAGACCGGAGATGGAGATCGTGGACGTCGTCTCCGACGGGCGCTCGGGAACCGCGCCGCCGCGCAGCGGCGCACCACAGTTGGAGCAGAAGCGGCTGTTCTCCGCGTTGCGGTTACCGCACCTCGTACAGACCAGAGCCGACATGGACGGATCCTCCTGCCGCGGCTGCCCCGCCGGGGCATTGGACGCGTACGGGCCGGTGGCAAACCCTCCACCCGTACCTGAGGTTGACGGTTGCCCGAAACCTATGCCGCCCGACTGGGCAGGGTCAACAGACGGCGCGCCCTGACCACCGGAAATGTCACCGCCCGGACCGGGTACCTGGTCCCGGAACAGCGGGCGCTGACCCTCCGCGTCGGGCTGTGCACGATGGCGGGCGGTCGCGTTCTCGCCGCCCTCTCGCGCGCTCTTGCCGAACAACTTCGCAAACAACTTCACGGGCGATTCCCCTTGACCGAAACAGACCCGCCCGTGGGGCAGGACGAACCCTGACTGCGTACACCGGTCGACCCGGACATCTTCACAACGTCCGTATCCACCAGACAGTTTCCACCACGCACCACCCAATCGGTGCGCCGACCCCCCGCAACCTCATGCCCCTGCCGGACTGCCGCCATGCACCCCCGGTTCACTGGGAGGACGACCGAGCGTAGTCAGGCCGCTTCGCCGCCCGCAAGGCATCCACGACGATCTTGTCCGATCGTTCGACGGTCACGGTGGCCTGCTCCTTCTCCAGGGTCTGCACCACGCCTCCAGGGATGTTCAGCGCCGGCTCGAGGTCCTGCGGCTTGCCGATGACCTTGAAACGATAGGGCGCTTCGATCTTGTTCCCGTCGACGTCCACGCTCTTGCCCGAGTCCGTCAGGTAGGTTCCGGCGACCACCCTGACCCCGTTCACCTGGATCGCCTCCGCGCCGGCCGCGCGCAGTTCCTGTATCGCGTCGAGCAGCATGTCCGCCCGGACCGTCCCCTTCGTGTCCTCGATCGTCACCGTGATGCCGGGTCCCTGTGCCGCCACCGTGCCCGCGAGGATGCCGAGTTGCCGCTCCTTCTCGATCGTCTGCCTGCGGGCCTCCTCGGCCTGGTCGGAGCTGTTCTCCAGCTCCTGGCGCTGCTTCTCGAGTCCCTGCTTCTCGTCCTCAAGACGCTGAGTCCGGCCGTCGAGTTCATCGAGGATGCGCACAAGATCCTCCTGGCGTGCGCCGCGCAGCGCGCTGTCGCTGTCGCTGTTGGAGGCGACCTGGACGGCGAGGCCGAAGCCGAGGCCGAACAGCAGGACGGCAACGATGAGTTGGGCCCGTGACAGCCGCGGCGGCCACAAGCTCTGGACGAGCCGCCGGCGCCCGGTCAGCTCCGGCCCCGCCTCCGCGGTGCCGTCACCGGCGGGCTCGCCGGACCCGCCTGCCCCGCCGGCCCGTCCGGCGGTGGGGGCCCCGCCCGGCCCGGTCCCGCGCGGCCCGGCCACGGCCGCGGGCACTTCTTCGGGCAGCTCCTTGCGCAGCGGGAACTCGGGCACGGACGCGGGCGCACCCGGCCGGGCCTCGGGCAGCCGCGGCCGCTGCCGCGGCCCGGGCGCGTCGGCGGACGGACGGGACTCCGGCAGGTCGTCCGGGCGCAGCCGGAACCGGGGCGCCTGCGCACCCTGCCGGAACTCGGGAACGTCCGGGCGCGGGCGCGGTGCGGGGGTGTCCGCGGCCCGCCGGAACTCGGGAACATCCGGACGCGGGCCGGACCCGGCGCCCTCCGCGGCCCGCCGGGACTCCGGCACGTCCGCGCGCGGGCGGGGCTCGGGGCCCTCCGCGGCCCGCCGGAACTCGGGAACATCCGGACGCGGCCGGGACTCCGGCGCGTCCGGACGCGGGCGGGGCTCCGGCGCGTCCGTGTGGGGGCGGGGCTCGGGGGCGTCGCGGTCCGGGCCGGTCTGCGGCCGGGGCTCCTCGGCGTGCTCTTCGTGCCGGCTCATCGGTCTCACGCCCGGAAGACGTGCCGGCGGATCGCCGCGGCGTTGGAGAAGATGCGGATGCCGAGGACGACCACGACACCCGTGGACAGCTGGGCCCCCACGCCCAACTTGTCGCCCAGGAACACGATCAGCGCGGCGACGACCACGTTCGACAGGAACGACACCACGAAGACCTTGTCGTCGAAGATGCCGTCGAGCATGGCCCGCAGACCGCCGAAGACGGCGTCGAGCGCCGCCACCACGGCGATCGGCAGATACGGCTCGACGACCGCCGGAACCTCGGGCCGGACCAACAGGCCGGCCACGACTCCCACGACGAGGCCCAGTACGGCGATCACGATGTGCCCTTCTCAGTGCTCGGCTGTGCTGTACGTACGATCACACTCGGTGCTGCGGGCAGCCGGAGGTCGCTCTCGACGGAGATGCTGGTCCGGATGCCGTAGTTGTCCTGCAGGGCGTTCAGGTACAGCCCGTCGGGGCTGTCCTGGAAGCGGGTGCTGAGCTGCTTGCCGTCCCCCACCGCGAGCACCGTGTAGGGAGGCACCAGCGGCTTGTTGTCGACCAGTATCGCGTCGCCCGCCGCCCGGATCGCGGACAGGGCGGTCAGCCGCTGTCCGTTGATGGAGACGGCCTCGGCCCCCGACTGCCACAGCCCGTTGACGACCCGCTGCATGTCCCGGTCGCGGACCCGGCCGGTGTCGGAGAACCCCGAGGTCTCACGGGGGCCGCCGCTCCCGCCGGAACTGGCTTCCTTGGCGTCGTCGACGACCAGTTTCACGCCGGGCCCGTGGACCTCGGTGGCGCCGGCGAGGAAGCCGACGAGGTCGGCGCGGGCGTTGCCGCCACTGTCCCGGAGCGCCTCCCGCTGCCGCGCGTCGACGTCGTCGCGCAGTTCGTCGACGGTGTGCTCGAGGCGGTCCGCCGCCGCCGTCTCGCGGTCGATGCGGTCGATGAGCTCCTCGCGCTCCTTGGCCACGGTGGGCGCCGCCACGCGTGCCTGCGCCGCTCCCACGGTCACCACCAGAGCGGCCAGCACCAGGCCGACCGCGAGCCCCAGCCGGGCCCGGAGCGTCTTCGGCATGCCGCCCTCGCCCGCGGCCCTCTTGCGCGCGGCCGCCTCGGCGTAGCCGTCGTCGAGGCTGTGGTCCATGACGTTGGTGATCAACGACATGGACGCATCCGGACGGGAGGGCCGCGAGGGGATGCTCCGAATGGGGGGTTGCTGCGGCATGCCGCACATCGTCGCACGCCGCGCCCGGGACCTCCGAATGGCCCCACCGGCGTGCCGGACAGGCCCCCTTGGGGACACTTGTCCGGCACGTGTGCGCGGTGTCCGATTTACCGCGGTCCGCCCACCGCGGCCGGCTCCGCCGCAGGCCACCGCGGCCGGTTCCGCCGGGGTGGCCTGCGGCGTGCTCGCTAGCGGCCCGCGCTGTCCACCACGGCGGCCCACTCGTCCAGCAGCGCCTGGGCGGAGGCGTCGTCGGGTCCCTCGGCCCACAGATGCGTGACGGCCTCGGCCGGGTCGGGCAGCACCATCACCCAGCGGCCGTCGGCCTCCACGACCCGCACGCCGTCCGTCGTGTCGACGAAGCGGTCCCCGGCCTCCTCCACGACCCGGCGCATCACCAGGCCCTTGACGGCCCACGGGGTGGCCAGGTCCCGCTTGAGGACATGGGCCCGCGGGATCCGGGCGTCGATCTGGCTGAGCGTGAGCTGGGTGCGCGCGACGAGCCCGATCAGCCGCACGAACGCCGCCGTGCCGTCGTAGACGCTGCTGAACTCCGGGACGATGAAGCCGCCCTTGCCGTCGCCGCCGAAGATCGTCCCCTCCTCGCCGCCGACCCGCGTCAGGTCGTCCGGGGAGGTGGTGGTCCACTCGACCTGCGTGCCGTGGTAGGCGGCGACCTGTTCGGCGATACGGGTCGTGGTCACCGGCAGCGCGACCCGGCCGCTGCGCCGCTCGGCGGCCACCAGGTCGAGCATGACGAGCAGCGCCCGGTCGTCCTCGATGATGCGGCCCTTCTCGTCGACGAGCGACAGCCGCTCGCCCACCGGGTCGAAGCGCACGCCGAAGGCGGCGCCGGAGGACCCCACGATCTCGCCGAGGCGCACCAGGCCGGCCCGCCGCATCTCGGCGGTCTCCGTCGGCCGGGACTCGTCGAGACCGGGGTTGATCGTCAGCGAGTCGACGCCGAGCTTGCCCAGCAGGCTGGGCAGCACGAGTCCCGCGCTTCCGTTGGAGGCGTCCACGACGACCTTCAGGCCCGACTCGGCGATCCCGGTCGTGTCGACGTTCCGCAGCAGGGAGCCCGTGTACGAGTCGAAGACGCTGGCCGGGAAGTACAGGTCGCCGATCTCGCCCGGGAACGCGCGCCGGTACTCCTGGCGCGCGAAGACCCGGTCCAGCTTGCGCTGGCCGGCCTGCGACAGGTCGGCGCCCTGACCGTCGAGGAACATGATGTCGACGGAGTCCTGCACCCCGGGCGTGGTCCGGATCATGATGCCGCCGGCGCTGCCCCGTGCCGTCTGCTGCCGGGCGACCGGCAGCGGCACGTTCTCCAGGTCCCGTACGTCGATCGCGCTGGCCTGAAGCGCCGAGATGACCGCCCGCTTCAGCGCCCGGGCACCGCGGGAGTGGTCGCGTGCCGTGGTGACCGTCGAGCCCTTCTTCAGGGTCGTCGCATAGGCGCCGGCGAGCCGGACGGCCAGCTCCGGGGTGATCTCCACGTTGAGGATGCCGGAGACCCCGCGCGCGCCGAACAGATGGGCCTGGCCGCGGGACTCCCAGATGACCGAGGTGTTGACGAAGGCGCCGGCCTCGATCGTCTTGAACGGGTAGACCCGCACGTTGCCCTGCACGATCGATTCTTCGCCGATCAGGCACTCGTCGCCGATGACCGCGCCGTCCTCGATCCGCGAGGCGCGCATGATGTCGGTGTTCTTGCCGACGACGCAGCCGCGCAGATTGCTGTGCTGTCCGATGTAGACGTTGTCGTGGACGACCGCGCGGTGCAGGAAGGCGCCGCTCTTCACGACGACGTTGGAGCCCACGACGGTGTGCTCCCGGAGTTCGGCGCCGGCTTCCACCTTGGCGTAGTCGCCGATGTAGAGCGGTCCGCGGAGCACGGCGTCGGGGTGCACTTCGGCGCCTTCGGCGACCCAGACCCCCGGGGAGATCTCGAAGCCGTCGATCTCGACGTCGACCTTCCCCTCGAGGACGTCCGCCTGGGCCTTCACATAGCTCTCGTGGGTGCCGACGTCCTCCCAGTAGCCCTCGGCGACATAGCCGTAGATCGGCTTGCCCTCCTTCATCAGCTGAGGGAAGACGTCGCCGGACCAGTCGACCGGAACGTCGGCCTCGACGTAGTCGAAGACCTCGGGCTCCATCACGTAGATGCCCGTGTTCACGGTGTCGGAGAAGACCTGTCCCCAGGTCGGCTTCTCGAGGAAGCGCTCGACCTTGCCCTCTTCGTCGACGATGGTGATGCCGAATTCCAGCGGGTTGGGCACGCGGGTGAGACACACGGTCACCATCGCGCCCTTTTCCTTGTGGAACCGGATCAGGTCGGTGAGGTCGAAGTCGGTCAGTGCGTCGCCGGAAATCACGAGGAAGGCGTCGTCCCTCAACGCCTCCTCGGCGTTCTTGACGCTTCCGGCGGTACCGAGTGGCTTCTCCTCATTGGCATAGGTGAGCTCCATCCCGAGCTCTTCGCCGTCACCGAAGTAGTTCTTGACCAGCGAGGCCAGGAACTGCACCGTGACGACGGTTTCGTTGAGCCCATGCCTTTTGAGCAGCCGCAGCACGTGCTCCATGATCGGCCGGTTGACCACCGGCAGGAGCGGCTTGGGCATGCTCGAGGTCATTGGGCGAAGGCGAGTGCCTTCGCCTCCGGCCATCACGACGGCCTTCATGTCGGAAGCGTCCTCCTCCAAGAGATGACGATCTAGCCGACTTCACCCTCCAGATCATCCCGCACTTTTCCGCGGCGGGCCATCGGAGCCTTCGGGGCTGCGTGAATGGGCGGGGTCAGCCGGCCATGGCGTCCGCACGGACCAGGCGGCGGACTTGTACCACGTAGAGGACTCCTGCCCACCAATAGAGTGTTGTACCCCATCCGGCGAACGCCCATCCGAAAACGGCGGCCAGTGACGCGATCCAGCCGCTTCCGTCACTGAGCAGGAGCAGGGGGAAGGCGTACATCAGGTTGAAGGTCGCCGCCTTCCCGAGGAAGTTCACCTGGGGCGGAGGGTAGCCGTGCCGCCTGAGGACGCCCACGGCCACCAGAAGCATCAATTCCCGCGCCAGCAGGAGCGCGGTGAGCCAGACGGGCAGGATCTCGCGCCAGGTGAGTCCCAGCAGGGTGGAAAGCACGTACAGCCGGTCCGCCGCCGGGTCGAGAAGCCGGCCGAGGCTGCTGATCTGGTTCCACCGCCGGGCGAGCTTGCCGTCGAGATAGTCGCTGACGCCGCTCAGCGCCAGCACCAGCAGTGCCCAGCCGTCGCTCTTGGGGCCGCCGAACTCCGGCCTGAGGATCAGCCACAGGAACAGCGGCACGCCGACGAGACGCGCCATGCTGAGGATGTTGGGGATGGTGAGGACCCGGTCCGTCTGGACACGGGTCTCCTGGACCTCCACCCGGGGGCCTCCTGGTTGAACGTTCCGACGATGCTTCCCGACCCTACCTCAACGCAAAAAAAGCTCTGGTTCCTGGGCTGTCTGCCCAAGAACCAGAGCTGTAAAAGGAGTTCGGCGGTGTCCTACTCTCCCACAGGGTCCCCCCTGCAGTACCATCGGCGCTGTGAGGCTTAGCTTCCGGGTTCGGAATGTAACCGGGCGTTT